>JAFSJF010000008.1 GCA_017439405.1 Bacteroidales bacterium | reverse complement strand
TTTGTTCCGCATTAGGAAGTTCCAGAATGATTTCATATTCGTATGTATTTAATATTCAAAAATTTAAAGATTTAAGATTCAAAGATTTAAGGTTTTGCCTGTTTGGGGTATTTTGACTCCCCCGCCCTGCGGGCACCCCCTAATCCCCCTACCCCCTTTGAAGGGGGACGGGGGACGGCCTACTGGGGTCGGGCGTACCCGATGCTGGCAGGGGTTGACACCGCCTGCCAAATATCCAGCCGCCCCTACGGGGCTGGCCTGCCGGACCCAAGTTCTGCGTCGCTTTGCGCTTCCCCCTCTTGAGGGGGGCAGGGGGGAGTCCAAAGACCCGCTTCGCGCCATTCCAAATTCATCATTCATAATTCAAAATTCAAAACACTAGCACTTCCGATTCGCCGAAGCCGTCATAGCTCGAAGTGATCACCTTCTCGCCTGGCTCCAAGCCTTCCACCACCTCATAATACTGCGGGTTCTGCCGCCCAATCTTGATGTCGCGGCGCGTGGCCTTGCTGCCGTCGGGACTGACCACGAAAACCCACTTGCCGCCCGTCTTCTGGTAGAATGCGCCACGCGGGATGAGCACGGCCTCCACGGGCTGGCCCAGCTGCAGATTGAGGTAATAGGTCTGGCCGCTGCGGATGTTGTCGGGCTGCTGGCCCACAAACTTGAAGTCGGCCTTGAACTTGCCATCGCGCACCTCGGGATACACCTTGCGGATTTGCGCCTGATAGCGTTCGCTCTGCCGCTCGAAGGTGGCTTCCAAGCCTGCCGACACGCGATCGATGTAATGCTCATCCACCTGGGCTTCAATCTTGTAGCTATCCAAGTTGTTGATTTGCCCAATCTTCGAGCCTGCCGCCACGCTTTGGCCGAGCACCACGTCCAAGAGGCCCAATTCGCCGTCGATGGGCGCCTTGATGGTAAGGTTTTCCTTGCGGTGGCGAATCATCAGCATATTGACGCGCATGTTCTCAAGGCTCTCGCGCATCTGCGTGATTTCCACCGAGCGGTAGAGGCTGTCTTGCTTGGCGCGGTTGCGCACGAGGCCGAGGCGGTCGTTGCTGAGCTGGTAGTCCTCTTCGGCCTTCAGGAAGTCCTCGCGGGCGATGAGGCCGTCGTCGAAGAGTGCCTTTTGCGCCTCGTAGCTGCGGCGGTTGCGGCGCACCTCGGTCTGCAGCTGCATCTTCTCCTGTTCGAGGCTCAGTTTTTGCTGCTCCATCTGGATCATCGTGTTGCGCAGGATGTTCTCCTTCTCGGCGAGTTCGGCCTCGGCGTTGAGGATTTGCATGTCAAGGTTCTCGTTACTGAGGATGAGGATGACATCGCCGGCCTTGACGCGGCTACCTTCCTCGGTGACAATCTGTTGCACCACACCGCCCTCCAAGGGGCTGATTTGGATGGTGGTCATCGGGGCCACTTGTCCGCTGATGCGGATGTAGTCGTTGAACTCGCCTGAGGTCACCGTCCCGATGCTGATGTTGTCGGCGTCGACGCGCAGTTTGGTGGCATCGTCGCGGAAGATGAGCCACAAGATGAAGATGAGCAGCAAAGCACCGCCCCAAAACGGCAACGCTTTCTTGGTGAACGCACGAGCGATGCCTTTTTTCTTTTCGATTTTTCTGTCCATTGAACTGATTTCCATATCGCTGATTTTTTTATTGATTGATTTCTTGTTGTTGTGCAGGGGTTTACACCGCCTGCTTATGAGGCAGGGGTTGACACCGCCTGCCTAATATCTGTCGCCCCTTCGGGGCTGGGCCTGCCGGGGTCTTTTGACTCCCCCGCCCTGCGGGCACCCCCTCAAGAGGGGGACGGCCTGCCGGACGCTGGCCTGCCGGGGTGCTGCCGTAGGTCGCGACCTACGGTTAGTAGGGTATCGCCCCTTCGGGGCGGGCCTGCCGGGGTCTTCTGACTCCCCCGCCCTGCGGGCACCCCCTCAAGAGGGGGACGGCCTACCGGGGACTGGCCTGCCGGACCCAAGTTCCTCGTCGCTTTGCGCCTCCCCCTCTTGAGGGGGGCAGGGGGAGTCCAACAACCCGCTTCGCGCCTTCCATTCCATCCATACAATCCATAGTTTATAATTTATTGTCAAACGCAAAACCCATTAGCATAATTCGTGCCAAACTTGTAATTATTTAATATTCAAATATTTAAGATTTATGTGTAAAATATAAAATGTAAAGGTTCTTTACAGTGGTGTAAAGAAAGTTTACAGTGGTTTACAATTATTCTGAAAGGTCAGTCCAGCCTTACAGCCTATCCCTTTCCTCCTCACTCACCGACCTCGAATTAAGCCTCACTTTCGATTGACCGAACTTGTAGGTGACATTCAGCATAATATTTCTATTGTCGCCGTCAAAAAAGACCAACGAATTGCCGCGAAGGATGTTCTGCTGCCATGAAATCATAGTATTGAAGATGTCGTTGGCACTCAACCTCACGGTCAAGTTGTTGTCCAAGAAACTCTTCTCCAGACTGGCCGAGAGTTCCCACATTTCCCTCATGTTGATGCCGTTTGATGGGTAAGGTGTCATGTAATAGAAATTCAGATTGAATTTCACATCGTAGGGCAAGGTCAGCATGTTGCCGACGGAAAGCATGGCGAAGTTCCTGTTGTTCTGCTTCAGGATGCCGTCTTCCTCCTTTTCGTAATAGTTCCTGCCGAAATAGACGGAACTGTAGAGATACCACCACTTTGTGACGTTACCGTTCCAAGCGATGGAGCCAAAAAAGTTCTGCGTGTGGTCGCCATTTCTGTAACGAAATTCTCCAACATCAAGGTTGTCAGCGCTTTGATAGAGTTCCCTGTAAATCGGGTTGATGAGGTAATTGTAGCCGAAACGCACCGAGAGCGAAATGGGGAAACTGGCGAAAACCTGCACCGAATGGATGTTGGTGTTGATTAGGTTGGGATTGCCTTGGGTGATGAGCAAGGAATCAATGTACATGCTGGGGTTCAAGGCATCCAACGAAGGACGGACGATGCGCTTTGAGTAGGACGCACCCACAGCATAGCCTTGGGCGGGCTTGTATTGCACGGTGGCATTCGGGAAAAGTCCGGGCTTCGTGTAGTCCACTTGGGGAACGTCGTTCAAATAGTTGTGGCGATCCACATACTCAAACCGCAGTCCGGCGGTGGCCGACCACTTGTCGGAGAAATTGTGCGCAACGCTGGCATAGGCGGCAGCATTCGACTCGTCGGAATGGTAGTGCTGCAAGAGATTGTTTGTTCCTGTCAGGTCAACGTGGTTGTCGGTTTGAATCAAGGAGTATTTCGCTCCCGCCGAGAGCGTGGTCTTGCCGTTCCTGAACGGCAGTGTATAGTCCACACTCCCCACATAGATGCCCGTGTTGCCGTAGCCTTTGTTGAGGTTCAGTATTCCTTGGCTCTCACTTCCGTCAACGATGTTGCGAAAAGCATCCTCATCATTATAGCGGTTGTAGGTGTAGTCCAAGGTCACGTTGAGGTTCTGGCCAAGGCTGTCAATGTCGTAGTTGAAGAACAGCGTGTTGTTGCTCCGCAGGCTCTTGTCGTTGGTGTTGGTCACGGTCTTGAAATCCGTATGATTGTCCGCCAAAAAATGGGTGCTTTGCTCGCGCAAGCTTGTGCCATTGCCCAAGTTGTTGTTGCTCTGCAAGCCGATGGTCATTTTCGGGGTCAAAGCATATTCCAGCATCAGTTTTGCGTTGTGGCCTTGATTTTTCGAGAGGTTGTAGGCGCGATGTTCAATCATAGAGTAGCCCATCACGTCCTCGTTGTTGATGGTGTGCGTGTTGCGTCCGTTGAAACCGTAATAGAGGTTGGCCGAAAACTTGTTTTTCGAGAAGGTGACATCGGCAAAGGCACGCTCGCTCCAACGCCGCGCTTTGGTCACCGTGCCGCCGAGGCGCACCGAGAAGTCGTCGTTGCGCCGCAGGGTGACGATTTTCACGATGGCCGTAGCGTCGGCCTCATATTGTGAAGAAGGATTGTGGATGATTTCGATGGACTTGATGTTTTGCGGGTTCAGGTTATAGACCTCTTCCATCGAATACACGCGCCGGTTGTTGATGTAAACGATGGGCGACCCTTGCCCGATGACGGAGAGGTTGTTCTGCCCATCCACCAAGAGGCCAGGCGTCTTTTTAAGCATATCTATGCCATCGGCACTCGATGAGAGCAAGGTGCTTTCCACTCCAACCACCGTCCTGTCGGGCAGGCTGGTGATTTCGGGTCGCTTGGCCGCAATGGTCACCTCTTGGAGTTGCGAAGAAACGACGCTCATTTTCAGCGTTCCCAGATTGCCTTTGGGCTGGCTGACGAACTGCGGCTCATAGCCTACAAAGGTGATTTTCAGCAGGTCGCAAGCCATGTCGAGAACGAAACGGCCATCGTTGTCGGTGATCACGCCGCCAAGGAAGGTGCTGTCGGGCAATTGCATCGCCACGACGGTGGCGTAAGGAATGGGAGCGTTGGTTTCATCCACCACGCGGCCGTTAATGTTTTGCGCCTTCGCACCAAGCACTGCCGTTAAAATGAGCAGTGCGGTCAAAAATGATTTCTTGTCCATAATACTGTAATTTAAAGGTTGATAATTGAACTTGCATTTGGCATTGCAATCGCCGTGCCAAATTTATAAATATTTAATATTCAAAGATTTAAGATTTAAGTGTAAAATACAAAGTATAAAGGTTCTTTACAGTGGTGTAAAGAAAGTTTACAACTAGTCTGACCATCACGATGAAAACCCATTAGGCTAATTACAGAAAATGTGATTTTTTCGACGAAAACATATCGGAAAATGTGATTTTTTGATTATTTTTGCATCCGAAAATGTGATTCAATATCATGGAATTACTTGAAAGAAAAATAGATAAGTTTCTTAATGAATGGAAGCAAAATCCTGAAAGAAAACCTTTGATTGTGAAAGGGGCTCGGCAAATCGGGAAAACAGAATCCATCAGAGCCTTTGGCCGTGCCAATTACGAGTCGGTGCTGGAGATGAATTTCGTGCTTCAGAAGAAATTCCGCAACCTCTTCAACGATGGCTACGAGGTGGACCAAATCATCAAAAACATCACTGTTCTCGAACCTTCGTGGAAGATCATTCCGAACAAAACACTGTTGTTTTTCGATGAGTTGCAGAAATGCCCCGACTGCGCCACCTCACTCAAGTCGTTCTGCCAAGACCGCCGTTTCGATGTCATCTGCTCAGGGTCGCTGATGGGCATCTATTATGAGGAAATCGAGTCGAATGCGGTGGGCTACAAAGAGGATTACGACATGTTTTCGATGGATTTCGAGGAGTTTCTTTGGGCCAAAGGATATTCCAAAGAACAAGTCAACGACCTTTATGCACACATGCTTTCGTTGAAGCCGCTATCGCAACTCGAGATGGATACTTTCATGGGCATTTTCCGCGACTATATGACGATTGGAGGCATGCCCGAAGTGGTCAAAAAATATATCGACAACGGACACTTCGGCGGTACGCTGAAACTGCAACGCCAACTATTGAAAGACTACGAAGAAGACATCACCAAATACGCAAAAGAGACCGACAAGGCAAAAATCATGGCCGTGTATAGCCACATTCCCACGTTTCTGGCAAAGGAAAACAAGAAATACCAAATCACGAAAATTGCCAGAGGTGCCAGAAACAGGGAATACATCGGTGCCGTGGACTGGCTGAAAGAGGCTGGCGTAATCAATGTTTGCTACTGCCTGAGCAATGCGGAGCTGCCGTTGAAAGGCAATTACGATGCCGACTGCTACAAAATCTACTACCACGACACGGGGCTGCTCATCGCCTCGCTCGACGAGGAGGCACAAGACGACCTCAGAACCAACAAGAATTTCGGCACATACAAAGGCGCCATCTACGAGAACGTGGTCGGCGAAATGCTGCGAAAGTCAGGGTACGAGCAATTGTATTACTACAAGCACGACAGCCCCGCCCTTGAGATGGACTTCTTCGTAAGGGATGCCCATTCGCTAATCCCCGTGGAAGTGAAAGCCAAAGACGGAGCCACGGCTTCGCTGAACAACCTCATCAAATGGAGTTCGTACCCCGACGTGAAATACGGCATCAAGTTCGGCTACAAAAACATCGGCTGGAACGGCAGTTTCTACACTTTTCCCTATTTTCTTGCTTTTTTGCTGAAACGGTTCCTGAAGGAGAGGCAAACCTAATCCCCTTCACTCCTTCTTCAAAACCGCAGCTGGATTGGTGCGGGCGGTGCGCACGCTTTGCCAGATGACGGAGACGAAGGCCAACAGCACCACCACCAAGCCCGCCGCCGCGAAAATCCACCACGAGAGGGCGATGCGGTGCGTGTAGTCCTCAAGCCAACGGTGCATCACGAACCAAGCCACGGGAATGCCCACCACGAAAGCGATGCCGACCAACTTCATAAACGACAGCACCAGCTCGCGCAACACGCCGCCATAGTCGGCGCCAAACACCTTCTTCACCGCCACCGCGCGACGCTCCTGCTGCATGTAGTAGGAACTCATCGCAAACAAGCCCAAGGCCGAAACGAGCATCGAAAGCAGGGTGAAAATCAGGACGATGCGAAGGATGCGGCTCTCGTTGCCGAACACGCCCTTGATTTGGTCTTCGAGGTAATAGGCCTGAAACATCTTGTCGGGGAAGAACTCCTTCGTCACCTGCTCCAAACGGTCGTAAGCCTCTTTGTGATCGCCCTTCACCTTGACCAACAAATTCCAC
>JAFSJF010000007.1 GCA_017439405.1 Bacteroidales bacterium | reverse complement strand
TCGTGAAAATTGAATTAAATGTCCAAAATAGACTGAATCACTTGTTCATAATCGGAGTTGATCATACAGACCTTTTCTCCAACCTTCTTAAAACCATCAATATAGTTCTTGTTGTCATTCTTTAAAGTGGCAACAGTGCAACTGTCTTCCAGCCGCTTTTCAATATCCAAGCTGTGTCCTTTTATTTCGGAAAAGTGTTGGTCAATGTATTCGTCTGTCAAGGCAAGACAAATGAAACGGATAGAGTTCAAATACACTTCTTCAAAGCTTTCTCTCCAGTTGTATGGAACATAGCCGCCTTCTACAATGAGATTCTGATGATTTTCGATCACCGTCTTGATGATCTCGCGGACAATGGGCCAAAGGTATTCCGTTAAGGCATCATCATCTTCCGGTGTCAGGGTGGTGTTGCCACTGCGGATCAAGCCCATCTTCAAATGATCCATAGACATATAAGGATACTTGTATTTTTCAAGCATCCGCTGCGCCAAAAGCGTTTTACCCGTATGTGATGCACCTGCTATCAGTATAACCATGGATGACAAACTATTGATCAATCTTTCTAATCAGCGATAAATCGCCACTTGACAAGGCCTCGAAATTGGCCTCAATCCTCTCAATGTTCCAATCCCACCATTTCAGTTCCAGCAGATAAGCGATGAAATCGTCGTCGAAGCGCTTTCTGACCACACGGCAAGGGTTACCCACGGCGACAGCGTATGGAGGAATGTCCGAGGCCACCACCGAGTTGGCTCCGATAATGGCTCCGTCGCCAATATGGACACCTGGCATGATGGTTACATGCTGACCAATCCAAACGTCGTTGCCCACAATGGTATCGCCTTTCAGAGGCAATTCATCTTTCACTGGAGCAATGGCGCTACCCCAATCGCCGCCTATGACGTAAAACGGATAAGTCGTCACACCGTCCATCCTGTGATTGGCGCCATTCATCACAAACTCCACCCCTTTGGCGATGGCGCAAAACTTGCCGATAATCAGCCGGTCGCCAATGAAGTCGTAGAAATGAGTGACGTGCTTCTCGAATTGGTCTGCACCATCCACATCATCATAGTAAGTATAGTCACCGATAATGATACGCGGGTTCTTCACCACGTTCTTGATGAAGCAGAGGCTTGGGATGTTGGGGTTCGGGAAAGCCTCGTTGGGGTTGGGTCGGTTTTTTATCATTGCTATAGATTAAAATGGATCCTATTTGTTCATCATTGGCTTTAAAACCAGGAAATAGATAGCCAACATAAAACTACCGATTGCCATGAGAATCATTGGGGTTTTCTTGCGTTTTTCATTCTTCCAGTCGATAAAAGTCCACACCCCACCAGTGACTAACAAAACCAGTTGAACAATCATCCAAATATAAAGGAAAACTCTCATATCTTACTAAAGTTTATCGGATGAAATTAGTGTATTTCGTCACTTCCTTTTCAGGCAATCCGTTGCGCTCGCGCTCGGCGGCGATGGCGCGTATGAGGAAGGCCATGTTGCGGCCCAAGATGCGCATGATTTGCACCCCTTCTTCGTCTTGCATCACGTCTTCGGGAGTGTGGCCATGCACCATGTTCCAATAACGGCTGCTCGCGATGGGCATCTCGCTGATGGTGAAATACTTGTTGAGTCTATCGAAAGCGGCTGTGGTGCCACCGCGTCGTGCCGAGACAATGGCCGCGCCCACCTTCATTCGTTTGTCGAACGGGGTGCTGAAAAACAGGCGGTCGAGCAAGTTGGTGAGCGTTCCGTTGGGACCGGCATAATACACTGGCGAGCCGACCACAAGGCCATCGGCTTGCTCAAACTTGGGTGCCACTTCGTTCACCATGTCGTTGAACACGCAACGCCCCAATTCAGCGCATTTCCCGCAGGCGATGCAGCCACGGATGTCCTTGTTCCCGATATGGATGATTTCGGTCTCTATGCCGTTTTTCTGTAGTTCTTCCGCCACGATGTTCAAGGCGGTGAAGGTGCAGCCGTTAGCGTGCGGGCTGCCATTGATGAGGAGTGCTTTCATTTGTAAACCGCTTGTTTTTCTTATTATTCTCTTTCCAATAGCTCCTGTATGGCACCCTCCATCATGTCGGGTGTCACCATAGGTTCGAAGCGAAGGATGGTCTTGCCGTCTTTGGAGACCAGAAACTTGCCGAAGTTCCAGCGGATGGCATCGCCTTGGTCGAAGCCAGTGCCAGTCTTTTGGTGGATCTGGTCGAGTTGCGCGGCAAACTCCTCGGTGCCCTCAGGATAGCCCTTGAAAGGTGCTTGTTCTTTGAGGTAGGTGTAAAGCGGGCTCTCCGCCTCACCATTGACGTCAATCTTGTCGAACAGCGGGAAGGTGACGTTGTAGTTTAGCGAGCAGAAACTTTGGATCTCTTCGTTGGTGCCAGGCTCTTGTCCCAAGAATTGGTTGCAGGGGAAGGCCAAAATCTCCAAGCCTTGGTCCTTATACTTCTGATAAAGGGCTTCAAGGCCTTCGTACTGCGGGGTCAACCCGCATTTGCTGGCCACATTGACGATGAGCAGCACCTTGCCTTTGTAGTTGGCCAACGACACATCGCTTCCGTCCATGTCTTTGACAGTGATGTCATAGATGCCACTGGTCTGCTCGACCACAGGCTCGGGTTCAGCCGCAACTTGGGTGGTCTTGTTGTTCTGGTTGTTGCAGCCCGTGGCCATCAACATTGCCACTACCGCGAGAAAGAATAGTTTTTTCATATTGAATAGGATTTAAAGCTCATTTCATACACATTTCAAAGATCTTCTCCACATCGGCCTGCTGCAAGGGCTTGAAGCCTGGCAAGGTGCCTCCACCGACGGCTTTCTTGGCCATCACTGCAAAATGGGTTCTGTCGATACCCACCTCGGGGAAGGTGCGCTTCAGTTGCAAGGTGTTGAAAAGGAAGTCGCTCAACTTGTCGATGGCCTGATGGGCGATGTCCATGGGTGCCAAGGTCGGGTCGATGCCGAAGACGTTGGTGCCGAACTGGACGTATTTCGAAACCGTGGTTTCGTTGAGGCAGTACTGCATCCAGCGCGGGGTGAGGATGGCGAGGCCGAGGCCATGGGTGATGTCGTAGAAGGCTGACAGTTCATGTTCCATCGGATGGCAGCTCCAGGCTTTGCGTTTGCCTCCGTTCACGAAGCCGTTGATGGCCCATGAGGAGGCCCACATGAGGTTGGCGCGCGCCTCGTAGTTATCGGGCTCTCGCATGGCGATGGGGGCGTACTTGATGACGGTCTTCATCAGGCCTTCCATGAAACAGTCAAGCATGTAGAGGTCCTGATCCATGTTGAAATAGACCTCGAAAAGGTGTGACAGGATGTCGGCCGAACCGCAAGCGGTCTGATAGGGGCTGACACTGAAGGTGAGGCTCGGGTCGAGGAAGGAGGCCTTGGGCAACATGGCGGGGTCCAGACGACCGATCTTGTCGTTGGTCTCGGGGTTGCTGATGACGGCTGCCGTGTCCATCTCCGAACCCGTGGCCGCGAGTGTCAGGATGCTGACGATAGGCAGGGCACGCTTGATGGGGGCACGTTTGCTGAGGTCGAGGAAGTCCCAAGGGTCGTGGTCGACACAGGCACCGGCGGCCATGATCTTGGTGGCATCGATGGTGGAGCCACCACCAACGGCCAGCAGCACATCGATGTTGTGCTCCTTGCAGAGTTGCACGCCTTTGCGCACTGAGTCGATACGCGGGTTGGGCTCGATGCCCGAGAGTTCGAACAGTTCGAGTCCGGCTTCTTTTATTTCTTTCACCACACGGTCGTAGAGTCCCATCTTCTTGATGGAGCCGCCGCCGTAGGTCATCAGCACGCGTGTGCCATATTTTTTGAGTTCTGCGCCAAGGTGTTTCAGTTGGTCGCGTCCGAAGTAGATTCTTACGGGAATGTCATAGATGAAATCGTTGATCATTGTGTTTATGTTATGAGATGAATAATCATAGTTTATTTCAGCACCTTCAGCACTTGTTTTCTGGTAGCTGTTCCATCCGTCAGCTTCGTGATGTGGTCGACTAAAAACTCCAGCGACTCCTCGGGGGTGTGGTCGGTGTGGAGCGTGGTGAAGTCTTCGAACAGCGACTCGGGCGTGCAGAAATACGACACCTGCCAACCGTTGTAAACCTGTTCGGGCCCTCGATACACCCGCTCGATGGCTCCCGTGACGACACGACACTGCTGCATCAGCTTGCCTATGGCAGCATCGGCTTGGCCTTTCTTCACACCAAGCAAAGCACGCACCTCCTTGATGGTGATGCTGCCTTGCTTTTCGAGATACTCCATGATGCGCACACCATTCTTGTCGGGCATTGTCGTGGCACGGCGGAAGTTCATCAATTCGCGGTAAAAAGGAATGGTTGCGAAGGCAGCTTTTCCTCCGCATAGGAATTTCCCGTAGGCGATGCTGCCGTTTTGTAGGCAGTCGATCTTCCAGTCCCACGGCCCGAGGGAGTCCTCCTCGCCGTCAAACCAAAACCCAGGCTGGGTGAGTTCCTTGATGGAATAGCCCGGGATGGCGCTGGTGAAAAACGGAACGATGCCCAACTCACAGATGACACGCTCCATCGTCTCCGAACTGCATATTTGAAGGTCGGTCATACCCACCTCACGCCTTATTGAACTTCTCCTTGCTTTGCTTGCAGCGTGGGCATTTCCAGTCGTCGGGGAGGTCTTCGAAGGCCACGCCGTCGTGTTCGGCAGGGTCGTAGACATAACCGCAGATGGAGCAGACGTACTTGCCCGAGGCTTCCTTCTTGGAGAAGTCGATTTCGTCAAAAACGGTAGGTACGGGGTTGTCAAGGTCCATCACACGTTTGGCTTCGAGGTTCTCATAACCTTGAGGCGTGTGGGTGCCCATATAGACCGTGGGATGGTTGCGAACAAACTCGCGCACGCGGTCCAAGGTCTTGCGGGCGGCGGACAGGTCGTCATACACTACCGAAAGTTTGTTCTCATATAAAGCCTCGTCCACGTACGTGATGTCGGCTTGGAACATATAGAACAGGCCTTCGTTCTCGGCAATCACGAGGCTGTTGCCACGGGTGTGGCCTTTGGCTTTGACGAACCAGATGCCGTCGCAAATCTTCTGTGTTTCGGGGAAGTTGTAATACGCGCCATCGGTGAAGTGTACTGGCACGAGATTGGGCAAGTTTTGCAGTTCGGCGGCTTGCATCTCGTCGGCGTTCACATAGATCTTCGCACTGGGGAACGAACGGAGCTCGCCGCTGTGGTCGCTGTGGCGGTGGGTAAGGAGGATCTTGGTCACTTGTTCGGGCTTGTAGCCGAGGGCTTTGAAAGCGTCCATGTAGCTGCAAATGTCCTTGCCGGTGTAGGCTGCCGAGTTCTCGTCGGGTGCCTCTTCGGGTGTGCCTGTGGGAAGGCCTGTGTCCACCAAAATGACATCTTTACCCGTGTCGATCAGATAGTTCTGGAGGCTACCGCGATAGCGGATGTTCTTGTCAAATTTGTCGGTCCCTTCTTCGCCGCCAAAGGCGAAGGGCTGGGAATAGAACCCGTCTTTTCTGAATTTTACTGCTTTGATGTCCATATGTAATATGTTTTGTTTCATTTAAGTGACAAAGATATAAAAAACCGCAATTCGTGCCATACCTTAATTGCGGATTTTTGCGACGAAAAACAATCCGATTTTTTCGGTTTTATCGATAAATTCCCCGATTAGTAATAGGAAAATAGATTTGCTATTGAAAATTATTGCGGATTTTTACAAAATTTTTCAGTAGAGAATAGTTATTCTCTTCACAGTGGAATTGAGGATTTCCTGCTAAATGCTGAAAGCATGGATTTGTAAAAGTATCCACAAAAAAGGATAGAAACAAAAATCCGCAACCTAAGCCCTCGCCCCAATTGCGGATTCCATCGTTTCACTTTGTCTTTTATTTAATCATCCGAATCGCCTTGGCAGGAACGCCACCCACGATGGTGTTGTCGGGGACATCCTTTCCCACCACGGCACCGGCGGCCACGATGGCGTTCTCGCCGATGGTGACACCCGCCAATATCGTGGCGTTGGCACCAATCCAGGCGTTCTTCTTGATGACGATGGGCTTGGTGAGCAACGAATGTCTTGTTTCCGGGTCTTCGGGATGGTATTCTGAGGCCAAAACCACATGAGGCGCAATGAAGACACCCTCCTCTATCGTGATGCCACCAAGTGCCAGGAAGGTGCAGCCGAAGTTGACGAAACTGCCCTTGCCGAAGGTGGTCTTCTTGCCGTAGTTGATGTTGAACGGCGGAAACACACGCACGGTGTCGTCGATGTCGGAACCTGTGATTTGTCGCAGGTACGTGCGCACCTCGGCCTCGGTGTGGTAGCCGGTGTTCATCTCGGCAACCAGTTTCATGCAACGCTGCACATCGGCATAGAGTTCATCGCTGCCGACGTAGGTCTTTCCTGTGGGTTGTTCGTTCATTTAAGAGAAGTATTTGCATTTTTATATTGTTCATCATCCACAGGTTCTAGCCACTCGTTGCTGTTGCCAGGTTTTACGTCGGTATGATAGGTGAGATGCTGCATCCATGAGTCGGCAGCGGCGCCGTGCCAGTGCTTCACGCCCTCAGGAACTGCGATGACGGTGCCAGGGACCAAGGGAACGGCTTCTTTGCCCCATTCCTGATACCATCCGTGACCGCTCACGCAGATCAACATCTGCACGGCGCCGTGGTGGACGTGCCAGTTGTTGCGGCAACCTGGTTCGAAGCTGACGTTGCAGAGACCACTCGTGGAGTCGAGGAGGGCGAGATAGCTGTTGCCAATGAAATATTGGGCATATGCCGTATTAGGTTCGCCGATAGGCCAGGGTGACTGCGCACATACCACATCACTCTTGCCGTCCACAGCGGCGGCGATGGCAGCCTCGCAACGCAAAGCCTCGGCCTGCAATCCTGAAGCTTTCAAAGCCACTGGGATATCACGCAACTGCTCCTCGGTAACTCCCATGTTCAAAGCACCGCGCACATGTGCCTGCAATTGGGGCATCACGTTTTCCAAGCCACTCAACGCGCTCACGGTGATGAGCTCGCGGTCGGCATGGGTGAGGTTGTCGCGGGCGAAGATATCGCCGAAGAGGTGGGCTTTCAGATAGTAGTCCTCGGCGGGACAAAACGCATAGTTGAAAGGCTGCCCAGAAAGTTTGGTTTGTACTTCCGTACCTTGTGCCAAAGCATTGTAATTGCTTGGTAGCGGCGATGCCTCAACACCTTCTTCAGTGGTTTTGCCTTCGTTTTGGCGTTGCTCCAAAACCTTCTGCAAAGTGCCAAGGGCATTCAGTGAACGCGGAAAGCCCGTGTAGGCATAAAGTTGCGATAGGGCTTCCTTGATTTGGCTGACCGTCAAGCCGGCATCCAACCCGTTGTTAATGGCTTGCGCTAAAGCGGCATAGTCGGCTTTTGCTTCGTTGCAGGCGATGGCCGACATGGCGGCGGCTTGCGTGTTATTGAAGGTAAGTGTGTTCATGTCTTTTGTGGGTTCGGTTGAAGGTTTTGTCGTGCAGGCGACCAACAAGGTCATCATGGCAGTGACAACTAAAATGCAGTGAATCTTGCTGCTTGAATTGAAAACGGCTCTCATCTTACTTCAAATTCTTGGTGAAAAACTCCGCCAACGTATCCCATGGAATGTAATTGCCCTCGCCACCGTCGTAAAGGTCGCAGTGGGTGGCACCGGGAATGATGAGTAGTTCCTTGTTCTCAGGGTTGGGATTGGGTGTGCCGATGAAGTTGTAGCCTTCTGCCTGGCCTTCCACCATGTATTTGTAAGCGGCCTCACCGAAGTAGCGGCTGTGGGCTTTCTCACCGTGCATCACGAGGACGGCAGAGCGGATTTCGTTGATGTAGTAGAGGAAACGAGCATTAGCATAAGCCTGTGTGCCGATGATGCGCCAGCCGTCGTTGCTGTTGCCGCTGCGCTTGTGATAGCCGCGCGGGGTCTTGTAATAAGCATGGTAATCTTTCACAAATTGAGGGGCGTCCTCAGGAAGTGGATCGACGACACCGCCTGCCATTGCCATCGGGTCGGTAAGACGCTGTTTGGCAAGGGCTTCACGTGCGGCATGGCGGTCGGCCTCGTTGTCGTTTGAATCGTAATAGCCGTTGCCGCTGATGCGGGTCATGTCGTACATCGTGCTGGCCACGGTGGCTTTGATACGCGTGTC
>JAFSJF010000092.1 GCA_017439405.1 Bacteroidales bacterium | reverse complement strand
CCGGCTCTGTGCTGGCCTCAAGCTTTCAAAGAACTCGCAAACCCCTTATCGCCTCTCCTCTTCCCCCTTCGTTTGCGGCTGCAAAAGTACAACCTTTTCCCCTATCAACAAGCACTTTTTTCGAAAATTTTTCATAAAATATTATATCTGTCTGATTATCAACGAGAAAAAATTTAATCATAAATGATATACAAACAAGAAAAAAGGTGCAAAACAGCCTAAACAAAACAAAATCTACAGTCAACTTGCCAACACGCCTCCATTGCTTACACCTATTATATAAGCACCTAATAAATCGGCTTCAAAAAACCATATTGCATACCATATTGCAAATGTTGAGCAAGGAAATCCGTCGGATAGTCCACGCGGTAATCCACTACTTGGCCTTTCTCGACAACAGGCACAATCTCGGGATTAATGAAACCGCCATAGGGCTTCAGGCCCAGAGCGTTGTATCGTTCCAATACTTCCTTGTGCAATTCGGGATCGACTTTCACGGCGTATTTTTCCACGATGGCCTTGCCTGCGGCATAGTCGCCTTCGCTCTTGATACGCTGGATTTCGGCCAACAGCTCGCCAAACAAGCCTCGTAGAGCTTCGAAGTCGTTGATACTGAAAAAGGTCTTGCCATCGCGGTATTTGCGCTCGATGACGTTTTCACCGTGTTCGTGACACCATTCGGCTATCAATTTGCGGTTTTGCATGTGCGACTCTGTGATGTCCTTACCCAATTCAACACGAGCCAGTTGCGTCATCAGGCCATTGCGGATGAAACTGCAATACTCGGCCTTATATGCCTCAGCATCAGGCATGATGCCGAGTTCCACCATTTTCGGGTCGGCAATGTAATAGAGTCCGAAAAGGTCGGCTCGGGCTTCTTCCATCGTGGAGCTGAATTCCTTCAAGGCATTCGGCGAAGTGGAGGGCAAAAGCTTTCCCGAACCATGCCCCAAACACTCATGCAGGTTGGTATGCACGACAGAGGCATCCGAGCCATATTTCTTGCACAGCGCGACTTCCTTTTCAGAAAAGGCAAACTCCTTCAAGGCACTTTTGGGAGTCTCGTCGGCAGCGCGGTCGTAAGCTTCCATCAAGTTGGTGATGGTCACCGACTTGGAGCCATAGTCCTTCCGAATCCAGTCTGCGTTAGGCAAATTGATGCCTATCGGGGGCGAAGGGAAACAGTCGCCGCCCAAGGTGGTGACGATGATGCTCTTAGCCGACACGCCTCGGCATTTCTCTTTCTTGAATCGCGGGTCAACGGGCGAATGGTCTTCGAACCATTGTGCGTTTTCGCTGATGAGGTTGGAGCGTTTGGTAGCTTCCGAATCCTTGAAATCGACCACCGATTCCCAAGTGGCCTTCATGCCCATCGGGTCGCCATAATCCTCAATGAATCCGTTCACGAAATCGATGTGCGAGGCATTGTCTTGCACCCAAGCAATGTTGTATTCGTCCCAAGTCTTGAGGTTACCTGTGCGATAATAGTTGATAAGCAGCTGAGTATAATGGCGTTGCGCTTCGTTTTCGGCCACTAGGTTGGCTTTCTCCAACCAGCCTATGATGGCTCGGATGGCCTCGCCGTAAAGCCCGTCGGCCTTGCATACTATCTCGTGGATTTCGCCGTTCTCCTTCACCAATCGTGAATTGAGGCCGTATGAGATTGGTTTTTCGTCCCCATCTTTATGTTGTGATGCATAATAGGCCTCCACCTCAGCCTTCGTCAGGTCGCCTTCGTAGAAGTTGACCGCCGAGTTTCGGATGATGTCCTCCACGCTGCTCCGACGCACGGGGGCAATCGTCGGGTCGAAGATGACAGGAATCAGGAAATCGAGAAACTCGTCGATGGTCACACCTTTATTAATAGGCAAGTCCGAAACCTCGCTACCTCTCACCAAATCGGCGAAATAGGCCTCGGCTATTTCGGGAAAGAACTTGTCCTCGGCGTAATGGTGATGGATGCCGTTGCTGAAAAACACCCTCTTGGCATACACCAAAAACCTTTGAAAATCATCGCACTCGCGGTTGCCATGATAGGTGTTGAGGATGGCTTCCAAGGTCTTGCGAACCACAAGGTTGTGCTTGTAGTTTTGGTCGAACAGGATGTCGCGCCCGCATTTGGCAGCCTCGCCTAAATAAAACAGGTATTCCTTTTGGCGTAGTGTCAGGTTTTCCCAGCCAGGGACTTGATAGCGCATGATGCGGATGTCGGCAAACTCATCGACCATGTATTTGAAGTCATTCATTTATCTACAGATTTCACAGATTAAACGGATTTGTTTGAAAATTAGAAGGATGCAAGCATCCCATTCCACAGATTGGCTGTCGCGATTTCGGGTCCCGAAGACCACAAAAAAAGAAGGGTAAGCTACTCATATCGCACCGCTACGACCTCCTACCCTTGCTACATTCCTGTCCTGGGGGATTTCAGAGGGAGCTGGTCGTATAAGACTTACCCGTTGCAAAAGTACGGACTTTTCTCGAATTGGCAAGCAAAAAACGAAAAAAAAGAAAAAAACATCAAAATTATTCGCAATTTTGCACCTCAAATCTACGGACAATGAGCCAAAACAACGACCAAATCCACATCAAAGGCGCGACCGAGAACAACCTCAAGAGCCTGACACTCAGCATCCCCAAGCGGCAAATCACCGTGGTGACGGGCGTTTCGGGTTCGGGCAAGTCGTCGTTGGTTTTAGACACCATCGCGGCCAAGTCGCGGCGCGAACTGAACGACACGTTCCCGTCGTTCACGCAGCAGTATTTGCCCAAATACGGCCGTCCGCATGTGGAAAGCATCGAGAACCTGCCCATTGCCATCGTCATCGAGCAACGGAAGCCCGCCTCCAACTCGCGTTCCACCGTGGGCACATACACAGACATTTACGCGCTACTCAGATTGCTGTTTTCGCGCGTCGGGCAGCCTTTTGTGGGCTATTCCGACACCTTCTCGTTCAACCACCCGATGGGCAGCTGCCCACGCTGCGCCGGCTTGGGCGAAATCCGCGAGTTGGACATCCACAAACTGGTTGATTTCGACAAGTCGCTCAACGACGAGGACACCATCCACTACATCGCTTTCGGCAAAGGCGGCTGGCGCTGGATACGCTACGCCCACAGCGGCCTTTTCGACCTCGACAAGAAAATCAAGGACTACTCGCCCGAAGAACTCGACTTGTTCCTCAACTCGCCGCAAACCAAACTGAAAAACCCGCCTTCAAATTGGCCAAAAAGTGCTAAGTACGAAGGACTTATCCCGCGAATGTACCGCAGCATCATCAACTCGGAGGAAGGCCTGCTCCACGCCGCCGTACTCAATCCGATGCTGACGATGGGCACCTGCCCCGATTGCGGCGGCACGCGCCTCAACGAGAAGATACGCTCCTGCAAAATCAACGGCGCGAACATCGCCGACGTTTGCGCCATGAGCATCAGCGACTGCAAACTGTGGATGCAAACCCTCGACAATCCGCTTGCCGACGACATCAAGCACGCCACCATCGAGCGGATAGCCGCCTTGGAGGAAATCGGCCTCGGCTACCTCACCTTAGACCGCGCCATCGGGACGCTTTCGGGCGGCGAGGCACAACGCTGCAAGATTGCCAAATACATCAACTCGTCGCTCTCCGACGTGATGTACATCCTCGACGAACCCAGCGTGGGGCTGCACAACCACGACATCTTGCTCATGCAAAAATCCGTGCAAAAACTGAAAAACCACGGCAATACGGTCATCCTCGTCGAACACCACAAGGACATGATCAAAATCGCCGACCACATCATCGACATGGGACCCGGCGCGGGCATGGCCGGCGGCGAAATCACCTTCCAAGGCAGCTACACGGAACTTCTTCAAAGCCAAACGCTTACGGGGAAATCATTAAGCGCGACGAGCGAGATAAAAGAAGCTGTGCGCCAACCCAAAAGTTTCTTCCGCGTGGAAAACGCCAACTTACACAACCTCAACAACTTGACCGTCGATTTGCCTTTGGGCGTGATGTGCGGCATCGCGGGCGTGGCCGGTTCGGGCAAAAGCTCGTTGATGGAGTGTTTCCGCAAGGCTTATCCACGACCCGAGGAAATCGTCTATATCAGCCAGAAAAACATCGGCATCAGCCTGCGCTCCACGCCTGCCACCTATCTCGAAGTGGCCGACGACATCCGCAAGCTGTTCGCCAAAGCCAACAAGACCAAGGCCGACCTGTTCTCGTTCAACGGCAAGGGCGGTTGTCCCGTTTGTCAAGGCAAGGGCGTGATTGTCAACGACATGGCCTTCATGGACAGCATCGAGACCGTGTGCGAGGCCTGCGGCGGACTGCGCTATTCGCCAGAAGTACTATCTTATAAGGTGGAAGGCATGAACATCGCCGAGGCGATGGACCTCACGGCCAACAAAGCCTCCGAAAGGTTTGCCGGCACCGTCATCGCCGAGAAGTTGGAGCCGCTACGCAAGGTCGGGTTGGGCTATCTGCATCTGAACCAGTCGCTTTCGACGCTTTCGGGCGGCGAGCTGCAACGCATCAAGTTGGCCGCTTACCTTGTTGAATCGTTGAACTGTTGTCGTGACAACCCAACAATTAAACAATTAAACAACTCAACAATTAAACAACCCAAGATCTTCATCATGGACGAACCCAGCGACGGCCTCCACCTCAACGACATCAAGCGCATCTTGGACCTTTTTGACAAAATGGTCGAGGTGGGCAACACCATCTTCCTGATTGAGCACAACTTGGAGATGCTGAAGCAGTGCGACTACCTGATTGAACTCGGTCCAGGAGGCGGCAACATGGGCGGCAAGCTGGTTTTCAGCGGCACGCCAGCCGAGATGACACGCTGCAAACACTCCATCACAGGCCCGTATTTGGGTGGCAAAAACAGTTGATTCATGCCCGTTTCGACACTTTTTTCCCAAAAAAGCCGCGTCATTTCGCTGAAAAAACTACTTTTGCAAATTCGTTTTCGAACTTAATTCATTCCTACCATGAAACGACTTTTCCAACGAGGATTGGCTCTTTTGGCCTTGGTTTTCGGGGTTTTTCTCCAATTGGCCGCGCAATCCGCACAAATCAACATCACGATGCAAGACGGCTCGGAGCAGGCATTCATGTTGTCGCATACCGACCGTATCTATTTCGAGGACAACACTTTCCTCGTTCTCGACGGGGACATCCTCACCAAGAACGAGGTCAAAATCGCCCTTGCCGACATCCGTAAAATCACCTGTGGGGAATTTGTCGGCCTTGAAGAAGACAAGGCACACGGGTTCAGTGTTTTCCCAAATCCCGTACGCGACATGTTGACACTGAGCAACCTTGGCGAAGTCCAACCCGTCAGCATCTACGCCATCGACGGGAGGCTTCTCAAATCATTGGAAACCAACGGAGAACAGCCCATTGACGTTTCCGGATTGCCCATTGGAGTCTATCTCGTCAAAACCCAAAGTGCCACCCTCAAAATGATCAAGCTATGAAAAAGACCGTTTTCTTATGGGCCATCATGGCAGGCTGCCTTGGGCTTCAAGCACAGAACTACCAACTGAATTTGCACAAGTCGGGTTCGGTGGTTTACCAAAACGACGTGAACGCCATCGAGGAAATCCGATTTGAGGGCAACCTGCCCGCCAACATGCTCATCAACGACGGGAACGGCTCCACTTTCCCCATCACCGCCTTCGACAGCATCACCTTCAGCCGACCACAAACTCCGCCTTCTGGCGACACGGTTTACATCACTTACAACGGTTCGAGCGTGGATGTGACCAATCCTTTTTCCGACGATGGAGTTTACATCAACGTCAACGGTGCCGAAGTCGATGTGCAATCTTATCGGGAAAATGTGCCATACGTGGTTTCTGGCCAATCGGACAATGGCAGGTTGGTTTATTACAGCACAGCACCTTTTAACCTCATTCTCAACAATTTATCACTTTCCAACACCTCCACTGCAGCCATTGGGCAAGGAGTCATCGTCCCGGTGACGCTCACGCTCAAAGGCACTTCAACGCTTGCCGACGGAGCCAACGGCAGCCAAAAAGGTGCATTGGACTTGGTTGGCGACCTTGCCATAAACGGTTCGGGAACGTTGCAAGTCACTGGCAACGCGAAGCACGGGCTATCAGCCGACGGAAACCTGACCGTCAATTCGGGCATCATCCGCATCCTCGACACCGATAGCGATGGCATCCACTGCAGCGGCAACCTGACTTGGAACGGCGGTACGCTCAACATCGAAGCGGCGGGATCCGATGGCCTTGATGTTTCGGGCAACGTGACCATCCAAAACGGCAACCTCAGCATCAACACTACGGCTGAAAGCCAACGAGGCATCAAGGTATCGGGCGTCTTCACCATGAACGGCGGCTCGCTTGACATCAACACGAGCGGCACCGACGGCAAGGGCATCAAGGCCGACAGCACCGTAAACATCAACGGCGGTAGCCTCACCATCGTGCATTCCGGCGACATGTCGAAAGGCCTCAAGGCCGACGGCGACATCAACATCACGGGCGGCACCATCGACATCACTGCTTCGGGCAGCACCGTCTTGGAATTGGTCAACAACCAGAACGTTCCGGCCTATTGCACCGCCATCAAGTGCGATACCGACATCAACATCACTGGCGGCGACTTCACCATCACCCTGCCCACCTCCAACCACGGCGGCAAGGGCATCAGTGCCGACGGCAACATAACCATCGACGGCGCCACCATGACCATCATAACGCAAGGCAACGGCGCGACCTATAACATTAGTGGCAACACGAAAGACGCCTACACCTCAGCCTGCCTACGCTCCGATGGCAACATGAGCATCCTTTCGGGCAACCTCACCCTAAACAGCTCTGGCACAGGAGGTAAGGGCATCAACGTTGGCGACGACAGCCACACCACCTCCACCCTCACCATCGGCACTATGGACGGCGATGACGACGACCTCATCCTCAACGTGACCACCAGCGGCGAGCGCATCACCGTCAGCAGCGGTGGCGGCGGCTGGCCTGGCGGTGGCGGCGACTACGCCAATCCGAAGGGTATCAAGAGTCGTGGCAACCTGACCATCAACAGTGGCACCGTCACCGTCAACTGCACGCAAAACAACGAAGGTGGCGAGTGCATCGAGAGCAAGGCTACGCTGACCATCAACGGCGGCAACATCGAAGCCTATTCCAAGACCGACGACCCCATCAACGCTGCCAGCAACCTCACCATCAACGGTGGTGTCATCTATTCTCACAGCGACAACAACGACGGCATCGACTCGAACGGCACCCTGTTCCTCAACGGCGGCTTCGCCATCGCCAACGGCGCACGCCAGCCCGAAGAAGGCTTCGACTGCGACAACAACCAGTTCAAGATTACGGGAGGCACCCACATCGGCACGGGCGGCGCCACGAGCAACCCGACGACCAACGTTTGCACCCAGCCCTCGCTGAAAATCAACACACAACAAGGCTACGCCATTCAAGTGCTCAAATCGGACGGCACCGTCATTTGCACCTACCAATGCCCGACCTATACAGGAAGCGGAGGTGGCGGTTGGCCTGGCGGTGGCGGCAATGGCATGGTGATGTTCTTCACCGACCCGCAGCTGCAAACGGGACAGAGCTACACCGTGAAATACGGCGGCTCCATCAGCGGCGGCACCAACTGGAACGGTTACTACACGGGCAATGTCACCTACACGGGCGGACAGAGCACCAATGTCACTGTTAATTCGATGTACACAACAGTAAGCGCTGGCGGAAGCGGATGGTGAAAGCAATGATTCAAGCACAACTACAATCCTACCTCGAGCAGGACATCCTGCCCCGTTACGACCATTTCGACGCTGCCCACCGCCGCAACCACGCCGAAGAGGTCATTGCCCGAAGTCTGTCCCTGGCCGAGCATTACGAGGTAGATATTAATATGGTGTACGCCATCGCCGCCTACCACGACACGGGCCTCAGCGAAGGCCGCGACGTACACCACCTCGCCTCGGGCCGCATCATCCGCAACGACAAGAAGCTGCGCCAGTGGTTCAGCGAAGGCCAAATCGAGACCATGGCGCAGGCCGCCGAGGACCATCGCGCCTCTTCGGGCCACGAGCCGCGTTCCATCTACGGCAAAATCGTGGCCGAAGCCGACCGCCTCATCCTGCCCGAGAAGGTCATCCGCCGCACCATACAATACACCCGCGACCACTTCCCCGACTACGACAAGGAGCAGCAATACCAACGCTTCCGCGAGCACATGATGGAAAAATATTCCGACACGGGCTACCTCAAACTCTGGCTTCCCGAGTCGGACAATGCACCGCGTTTGGAGCAGTTGCGGCAAATCATCCGCGACGAAAACAAGATGCGAGAGGCTTTTCTGCGTTTTTTGCCGGGAATTTAGGCCAACGATTGATTTTTTCCCTACCTTTGCGGCGAATTGAAATTTAATCACTAAACACTAATACAATGGAAAACATCGAATTAAAGAAAACCCCTTACAACCAGATCCATCACGATTTGGGTGCCAAGATGACTGAATTTGCCGGCTACGACATGCCAATCCAATACACAGGCCTCGTCGAAGAACACCTCAACGTCCGCAACAACGTCGGCGTGTTCGACGTGAGCCACATGGGCGAGTTCCGCGCCAAAGGCCCCATGGCCAAGCAGTTCATGCAATACTGCACGGTGAACGACGTGGCCGCCTTGAGCGACGGCAAGGTGCAATACACCTGCCTGCCTAACGGCAAGGGCGGCATCGTTGACGACATGCTCGTCTATCGCATCGCCGACGACCATTACTTCATGGTGCCCAACGCCGCCAACATCGACAAAGACTGGGCTTGGATGAGCCAGATTGCCGAGAAGTTCGGCATGAAGCTCGGCGACGACTTCAAGAACGAGAGCGAAGAATGGGCTCAGCTGGCCGTGCAAGGCCCCAACGCCTTGAAAGCCATGCAAAAGCTCACCAAGGCCAACGTGGTGGACATGGAATACTACACCTTCCAGATCATCAACTTCGCTGGCGTCGACAACATCATCTTCTCCACCACAGGTTACACCGGTTCGGGTGGTTGTGAGATCTACATTCCCGTCGCCTACGCCAAGCAGGTGTGGGACGCCGTCTTTGAGGCTGGCAAGGAGTTCGGCATCATGCCCGCAGGTTTGGGCTGCCGCGACACCCTCCGTCTCGAAAAGGGCTTCTGCCTCTACGGCCACGAAATCGACGACACCATCAGTCCCATCGAGGCTGGTCTGGGTTGGATCACCAAGTTCGTGGACGGCAACGACTTCCTCAACCGCGAAATCTTCGCCGCACAAAAGGCCAACGGCGTGAGCCAGAAGATCGTCGGCTTCGAGATGATCGACCGCGGCATTCCGCGCAACGGCTACGAGGTGTGCGATGCCGAAGGCAACTGCATCGGCATGGTGCGCTCGGGCAGCCCGTCGCCCTCGACCGGCAAGAACATCGGCACGGCCCTCGTGCAGAAAGCCTTCAGCAAGAAGGACACAGAAATCTTCATCAAGATCCGCAACAAGCTCGTCAAGGCCGTCGTGGTCAAGATGCCGTTCCTGCCGTAAGGAGGAATCAGTAAATCTTCAAGAAAGCCGCTCATATCGGGCGGCTTTCTTATTTTGTTCACTCACCGAACAAATCCGCGTGAGTGCCAGTATTGGTGAACAACAAGATCAGTTCCCTGTCGTTCTGCTGCCAAACCAACAGTCAGTCCGCTTTGATGTGACATTCCCAACAACCTTTGTATTTCCCTGACAGTTTATGGGGCTTGTATCGGGCTGGAAGCGTTCCCGTTTCGGCCAACATACCAGCTACTTGGGTAAACAAATCCATGTCATAGCCCCTTCTTTGGCATAGCCTAAGACTTTTCTTAAACTTGGCCGAATATCGAACCTTATAGCGCATCATCCCAAAATCTGTTTCATCATATCTTCAACGCTATCAGCCTCATAAACCCTTCCTGCTTCTATATCTTCAAGAGCTTCATCTAAGCCGTTTTTTGGATGAGACTTCGTTTTCTTCACCCGTGCTCCGAGATAAAGTATCAAGTCCAAAGCCTTTTTGATGGCCGTGTTTCTGCCGTCGTATTCCAAAGTTATGCTTGCCATTTTTGACCTCCGTTCTTATATTGAATGGCGCAAAAATACACATTTTTCAAGAAAACCAACCAGCAAAAACAAAAACAACGTAAATTTGCACCGTCATCCCCGCCGAAGCCCGATGACGGGTAGCGGGTGGGGTGACAACATAATGAGAAGACGTTAGACTGGCGTTTTATCTGCGGCCATTCGAATCTCGCAAATTCATCCGCCACACGATAAAGCAATGGCTGGCGTCCATGGCACCGATGACACCTTATATAATATATTGTGTCGTCGTGGGCGTGGGCTTCGGTATTGCTTATCTTTGGCGGAAAGGCAATGCGAGAGCCTGAATGGCGGGATAAGCAAGGACAGGATTCCCGCGCTTTTTCTTTATGTTCCAACGAAACAAGACGACAAAACCACGGCATCGGGGAGTCTGCCGCACAAGAAGAAAGACGGCATTGCCATGGGCGACATCCATTTCGGGCACATGATTCTCAACGAGTTGCGCAGGCAACGTTACAGCATAGCGTGGTTTGCCAAAGAGATGGGCAGCGACCGCAGCAACATGTACAAGCTGCTGGCACGCCCCCACCTCAACACGGATTTCGTGCTTCGCGCCTCACGTTTGCTCCATCATGATTTTTTCGGCGAGGCCTCGTCCGTTTTTCTCGAAAACAACGAGAACTAACAGCTTTTGCGGTAAAAACAACAACAATTTGTGGTAAAAGTAACGACAATGAAAGCCCTGAGTATTAAAAGATTAGTTGTTTCTTTGCAAAAATCTAACAATAGGAAAATCAAAAAATGTATCACATTTAAATTCAAGACTATGAAACAGGTTTACAAAAACATCGCGCTGCTTGTCATGATGGGAGCAGCCCTCATCGGATGCAAAAAGAAAGTGGACAACCCGAAGCCAGACGTTTCCATTGTGACAGAAGAAGGTTACACAACGGGTGAAAAACACTTATTCACTGGAGACACGCTGAAGTTTGGATTTAACGCGACCGCAAACGCCGAAACCCAAAAGAAACTTGTCAAGTTCAGGGTGTTTATCTCCGACGGTAGAGCCGTTATCTATGACAATGTCTATGAACTCAACAATGAAGACAACTACCATTGCGAAGGCGAATTCTGCTTTGTGGAATTGGGCGATTGGCAAATTGTCGGTCGTGCATTCGATTCCAACAACGAAGAGGGTTCCGCCTACATCGACATCCATGTGCAAGAAGACATGGAAACGCCTTTCACATGGCAGCAGATTGGGCAAGACAGCGTTACCGGGTTCGGCAATTATGGCCTGACATGGCTTGATACTGAGGTGGTTGATAGTGTGAGCGTTGCACTCGACACCATCCTTCTGTTACCTGCCGACGAGTCGATTTCACTCTATCTCTTTGACGAGTCAAAATGGGAAGATATTGACACCTACGACGGCAAAGACGCTCTGTTCAAGGACATCAAAAAGAATCCCAAAGACTACAAAAGCAACAAGATCAGTGCATTTGAAATCTTTGCTGCCAAAGAAGCAGTGACCTACGACAAGGTCCTCGCCGTGATGAACGAGCATGAAGATGGAGAGAATCATTTGCTTTTCATCAGGGATTCTTATGCCGAAAGCTATAATGACAATGGCTTGAGACACCTAACTGTGAATGGAATACTGAAATAGTAACTTTTTCTAATCTGAGTAAAGGCTGCATTATAATGAAAGTGCGGCCTTTACCTTTAAACACCGACGTGCCCGATGGGATAGAACTGGGTGCAAAACACGATGAAAAAAAGCATGGCATTAATCGTCCTCCTGCTTTGTCTGGCTGGAACAGCAGTGTCGCAAGACGTAATCCTGAAAAAGGACAACACAACTATTGTAAGTAAAGTGCTTGAAATCAGCAGCTCTGAAATCAAGTACAAAAAATGGTCGAACCAAGAAGGACCGACTTATTCCATCAGTCGTTCTGAAGTGATAAGCATTACCTACCAAAACGGGAATGTTGATAGGTTTACGGAAAGCAGCAGTCAGCAGGACAACATTCTAATTAACCCCAACAGCTACTCAAAACCCGTCTTCACACAACAGCACTCTCCCAACACAGCACCACCCCAACAACCTACACCAGATAAGCCGAAATCGCCTTATTCCCGAGGCCATGTGCAGTTTTCGCTGAATGGCGGCGTGGCCATTCCTATGGGGAAGTTCGGGACAACTACCGAAAGATACACCAGTTTTTATGATTTTTGTGTTCCCTTTCAGATATTTGCAGAGTTGCTTGGAAATGCTAGTCAAGTTGGAGTAGGAGCAGCCAGGACCGGGTTCAACGGTTCTTTGAAACTTCACTGTCCTTTATACGAAAACGGGAAAAGTATTGTTGGTATGCCGTTGAAAATTGGTGTGTTATATAATGGAATTTCAGATTCCGAGAAACAAACATTCAAATCAATCCTTGAACCAGCTGTTTCGGAAACAATGAATGAGGGATATGGTGTTTATGGTTTTGATTTCAGCGTCACCAAGTTTCCAAGTTATTATAACTTTTCTGCCATGATGGGCATTGATTATACATATTACTTCAACAAGAGTATCGCATTGCTTGCTGAAGCCAACATAGGCTTGAACATCAATCATGTAACAGCAATCGAGATGAACAATCGCTTGGGAGGAACCTATCTTGGCACATACAGTTCAACCCCTGTTTATTCAATGAAAGAGTTTAATTTCATATACAAGACAAAAGCAAACTTTACATATGAAATAGGAGGCGGATTCCTTTTGTTCGATCACTTCAGCATCGGTTTGTTCTATACGGGCAACAGTCCAATTCAACTGTCATATGATGTGGATGCGGCAAATATCTCTGGTGGAGAAAGCCAACTTGCCCAAAAACTCCAAGTCTCCTCCCTTAGCATCCAATTGGGCGTACACTTCTGATACTAAAACTTATTAAACGAAATGTAAATGAGTACTTTAAGAAGATTATCAGCAATTGTTTTTCTGCTTTGCATGGTGGGAATGGCACTGGCTCAAGATGTCATCGTAAAGACGGACAATTCCACCGTCTTAAGCAAGGTGCTTGAAATCACAAGCACTGAAATCAAGTACAAGAAATGGGACAACCAAGACGGCCCGACGTATTCCATCAATCGCTCCGAAGTTTCAAGTATCAACTATCAGAATGGTGAGGTGGAAAAGTTTTACAATAATGTAAGCCAACCATCAAACAATTATCCTGTAACCATTCCGGCTCCTGATGCAGGATACATGGATGTATATGGTAGTAGTGCACTGAAACTTAACGGTCGCAAACTCTCCGACGATGAAGTCCGCAACCTTGTTGACGAACATAGTTACCAAACCTATCTTAAAGGAAAGAGAGAGGCGAACTTAAGTGGAGTTTCAGGTTGCATTTGTATTGTTGGTGCCATTGGGTCAGGTGTAATGTTTGGACTAAAAAAAACCATTCCTGCTGTCTTGCTCACCGTCGTAGATGTTGCAGGACTTATCGGATGGATAGCTTTTGACGGCTCAGATGAAATGAAGCAAGTGGCCGCTGAGTACAACAGACAACACGGCCATTATTACTCCATCCGTTTCTCTCCCTCGCTTATGAATTGCGAAACGGCCCAATCACCAAACAACTATGGCTTGGGGCTGACAATAAGCATGAACTTCTAATCATATTAACCATGAAAGCATACAAAGCAATCCTATTAATTAGTCTCCTGTGTGGCATTACAGGAATAGCGGCTGCACAAGATGTCATCGTAAAGAAAGACAACTCCACTGTCTTAAGCAAGGTGCTTGAAATCACAAGCACTGAAATCAAGTACAAGAAATGGTCGAACCAAGACGGACCGACTTATTCCATCAGCATTTCTGAAGTTGCGAGCATCAGCTATCAGAATGGCAATGTAGAGAGATTCTCTGGCATTCAAAGCAACCCGCCAAGCATCAATAAGCCACAACATCAATCGCAACATGGTGGCCATATGGATGTTGGTGGATTCTGGGGACAACTTAGAATAAACGGCCGTGTGCCAACTGATGACGAAGTTCGCTCGTTAGTTACTCCACAAAACTATGAATTATACCTTAAGGCGAAAAGGCAAAACACAACGGGAATAGTATTTGATGTCATAGGAATCGTATCACTAGGAATGGCAAGTCTATTTTTGGATCTTGGCGACAATCATGAGTATCTTCCTACGGCTGGAGCTTTTGCAATAGCCTGTGCCATCACTCTTCCAACAGGATTGATTATTGGTGCTTCTGGAGGAAACAAGCTGAAACGCATCGCCCAAGACTACAATAACAGACAAAGCATGTCTTGTTCATTTGGCATTGCCCCTTCCATGCTGAAATACGACAACCCACAATCAGCCAACAAGTATGGATTAGGTCTAACTCTAAGTTTGAACTTCTAAAATCCGACGCGCCCAATGGGATAGAACCGGGCAAAAACAAATGATGAAAAAACACTCATTGATAACTAAGGGGTTATTATTATTCGCAATAACGCTTTTCTTCTCATCATGCACAAAGATAGACACACCATCAGAAAACGACCCAGTCAAAATCACAAGCGTAGTCCAATCATCCCCCCAAGACCACCCCAATCATGTGACGAAAATCCGGATTTGCCTGAAAAACAGGACATCAAGCACGATTTATTACTGTAGATTCACCATTAGAATTGTCGATGACCATAACGACCAGAGCCATGAGGTCTTCTACAGGACACTGGAAGTAGGGTCGAAAGACAATCACAATTGGACCATAGAGCCATACGAAACCCAATGGTCAGACTGGTTTGCTACGGATTTCTATATCTTCGGTGAAGGTGGCTACGAAACGAGGATTGACGAAACGCTATTCTATTAACCATAAACGACATGAGAAAGAACATCTTTTTTATTGCAATCATTTGCATACTATTTACGGGTTGCAAAAAGTGGGGTGGCGTTTCGGAACCAAAGGAGGACTTGTCGTATGTGATTCGGACATATTACCGTTATGAAACAAACGGCCATATCATAAAACAAACCTGGACATACGACGGCTATAAGGAAACAGGGTATAAGTATTATTACGATGGCAAATTGACCCAAGAACGAAACAACTACTCTTACGATGGTCTGAAAGCCAGTTATGATTCCTATTCGTATCGTGATAGCATCATCGGACACCAACATATTGAATGCGAGTTTCTTGACGAGACGTTCCGAAGGGCCAAGTATTTAAAGAGCTACGCTTATTACCCCAATCCTCAGAACAACCATTTCTACGACATTCGTGAAACCTATTATGACTATGACGGAAAAAAGATGATGGGCTATCAAACATATTTAAACGGCACGCTCACAGGGGAATATAGATACAATTATGAGGGTTTGCGATGCACCCATACAGTAACATACGACTTTTCTTCATACGTTGAGGTGCGGAAATATGACATTCTGTATCTTGACGACACCTATTTGAGGGAAAAATCAAGATTGCAAACAAGGGAAAGGTACGATACAAATGGAGACTTGATAAGAACAACGACGTATTATTCGGTCTATGACTATGATGGCAAGAAGCCAATCGGATACCAGTTTTATCAAGATGGCAATTTGGGTGGCAAGGGTAGAGACTACCAATACGACGACCTGACCTGCTATTATTTCATTGATGATTATCAGGATGGAGAGGTTATCTCCACACGTATGTACGAAGTGGAATATTTGGAGTAATTAATGCTCTCGTGTCCCTGAAGAAAGTGCAAAATCCGCTTCAAATCTGCTAAACTTTGAAAATCTCGGCATGTTTAGCTGATTTGAAGCAATTTTTGTTTCAAAAGCCGCACATTATTGCTCAAACAAGTCCTCTGCTGTAACCGTGTTGTGGATGTCGCCCCAATACCCAGTGTGAGCGATTCCATTCACGGTAATCAGGGTCAGGCTGACGGATTTGCCCTTGCCTACGCTTTCCACAAACCGCATGGCCCTGTGATGCAGGCTGTCAGCATCTTCTTTTGTCACGGTGTATTCGGTCTTCGAAAACTTCATTTCGCAGATGTTCACCATGTTGTCGGCACGGTCGATGAGCATGTCGATTTGCGCCCCAGCCTCGCCGTCGGCACTTTTGCCAATGCGCCAAGCATAAACATTGGTCACCACACCGCTGATACCCAATGCTTTTTTTATCTGCGGGATGTGCTGGAAACACACCCTCTCGAAAGCCAATCCCACCCATGACGTGCGGACGGGCGAAAGATAACTATGCGACCAAAACCGCTCGTCGTTGGACTCGTTTTCCTTGACGAACTTCATGTAGAACAAAGTGTAATTGTCTATCAACTTGTATGTTGCCCTGTTCTTCAAACCAAAGGTGGGAATCTTCTTGATGAATCCGCACTCTTGCAAATCGTTGAGGATTCGCGTCGTCTTGCCATTGCCATCGAGACCGCAACGCGCCACCAACTCCTCCCGATTCAAGCCCGGCCCAGCCTCGCCCAATGCCGTGACAACGCTGATGTATTGTTCAGGGTTCTTGAACAACGAATCATAAAGCTCGTAAAACTCACCATGTAGCTTCCCGTTGGGCGAAAAAACAAGACGGTCGATGTTTTGCGCCACGCTTTCGCCGCGTTCAAGCAATGACCAATAGAAAGGCACACCGCCAAGCACCATATAAAGCTCCACGAGGTCGTATCGCGACAGGTCGATGTTTCGGCTTTTCATGTATCGCTCACATTCGTAAAGTGTGAACGGTTGGAGAGAAATCCTGCAAGTAACACGGTTATGCAAACCGCCATGGTTTTTCAGCACCTTGTTGATAATCCACGAAGTGGCGCTGCCGCAGATGATGAGCAGAACATCTTTCCGTGCAGAGGCGAAAGCGTTCCAGAAATACTCCAAAGCCGAAAGAAAATCGGAACGCGGAGTGTCCATCCACGGGATTTCATCAATGAAAACGACCTTTTTGGCATCCGAAGACTGTTTGATGAATTGTCTGAGCAGTCCGAAAGCGTCCATCCAATTGGTTGGAATGGGCATTTTTGCCATGCCTGCCCCAACGAGCGAGTCGCGAAAAGCCCGCAATTGTTTCCTGTTGTTGCCGTTGGCCACCCCGGAATGTTCAAAAGTGAACTTGTAATTGAAAGTTTCGCGCACCAAGAAGGTCTTCCCCACCCTTCTGCGGCCATACACGGCTACAAATTGGGAGTATGCCGACTCAAAAGCTTCAAGCAGTTCCTTTTTCTCAACGTTTCTTCCTATCAGCATATCATTGTATTTTGGCGCAAAAATAATAAAAATCCGCTTCAAATCAGCTAATCTTCGAAAATTTTGCCATGTTTAGCTGATTTGAAGCAAACCTAATCATACATCAAGCAAGAATATCCGCTGTTTTACCATTACCAGCAATAATTTTTGCCAAGATTTTATCATTAGCAGCGATAATTTTTTGACGATTTTTATCATTAGTAATGATAATTTATGTACTTTTGCGGGCAAATCATCAGCCATGGAAAAGGAAATCATCAGCGCCATCATCCGCGAGGGACAGGATTACATCCCTGAAATCAAGCTATTTAGCCGACCAATGGAATTTGAAAAGCGAGGGAATTATGTATTCGTTGGGGTCAGGCAATGCGGCAAGTCGTATATGCTTTACCAACGCATCCAGCAACTGTTGGAAGAGGGACACAACATCAAGGAAATCGTTTACATCAATTTCGACGACGAGCGCTTGCGCCAAATGAAAGCCGAGGAACTCGACTTGATTCTCCAGGCATATTCGTCCTCTAACGAGGGCAAACCCATACTGTTTTTCGACGAGATCCAAAACATCGAAGGTTGGGAGCTTTTCGCTCGACGGTTGGCCAACCAGAAATACCAAGTTTTCATCACTGGAAGCAATGCCAAAATGCTGAGCCGCGACATTGCCACCACCTTGGGCGGAAGATACTGGACCCGTAATGTGTATCCGTTTTCATTCAAGGAACATCTTGGTTTCCAAAACATTACACTTGACAAAAATTGGAGCGACAGTTCTCGACTAAAAGCTGCCGTAGAACGCGCTTTCAACGAGTATTTCCAGTTTGGAGGCTTCCCAGAGGTGTTTGGCATTAGTGCAAAACGAATCTGGCTCAACGAGCTTTACAACAAAATCTTCTTCTCCGACCTCGTGGTCAGAAACAAGATCCGCAACGAAGCCGCACTACGCATGACTGCCAAGCGTTTGGCTGAAAGCGTCAAGCAACCAACCGCTTACAACCGAATCAGCAATTTGGTGAAAAGCGCAGGCGTCAATTGTCAGGCCAACACCGTGATGGAATATGTGGAGTTTATGCGCGATGCCTGTCTCGTATTCTCGCTCAACAATTACGTATCGAAGTTTGCCGAACGCGAGACCATCAAGAAACACTATTTCATCGACAATGGCCTTTTGAACATTTTTCTCACCGATGCTGACACCTCATTGTTGGAAAACCTTTGTGCAATCCATCTTCACCAGCAATTCGACGGGAATCAGCTGTTTTATTACAACAAAAACGTAGAAGTGGATTTTTACCTTCCTGAGCTGCACACTGCCATTCAAGCCTGTTACAGCATGAGCGACTTGCAAACCGCAGAAAGGGAGATCAATGCATTGGTCAAGTTTCACGCTTTCGAACCATTGCAACGAGCCTTGATTATCACTCGCGACGAAGAATATGTCGTCAAGAAAAAAAACGGACTGACCATTGAAGTGAAACCCATTTGGAAATGGTTGTTGGAAGCGGCGGTTTGAATTGAAAAGACAAATCACACCGCTCACTTTGGATTTACTAAACGAAAACGGTGCGCTTCAGATTTGAGGCGCACCGTTTTCGATTCACAAACTCAGAAGATTACTCCACCCCTTCCTTCGCCTTCGCCCTGAAGTTCACCAAGTCTTCCGCGATGAAGTTCTTCACGTAGACACTCTTGCCGATGACGTCTTCCTCAGCAGCGTGGACATAGACGTTGGCTGAACGGATGAAGAGATGCGGGGCATGGGTGGCATCGTCCAAGATGAGCAAGGACATCATGATGTCGCCAGTCATGTCGTAGAGACGGCGGGCCAAGAAGTCCTGAACCTCTTGGTTGTTGGCGCCCTTCACGTAGTTGATGCTCTGCTCGTAGAGTTCCACCAGGGTGCACACCGTGTTCTGCAAGGGCTTCAAGTCCTCGGAGACCTCGTTTTCCAGCATTTCCTTCATGATGGTGAGGTAGGTGCCGTTGGTGATGTAACGGATGGCGGCCACCACCTGCAGCTGCGTCGTTCCTTCGTAGATGGAGAAGATGCGGGCGTCGCGGTAGAGGCGTTGGCACTTGTACTCCATGATGAAGCCCGAACCACCGTGGATGCTGATGGCATCGTAGGCGTTCTGGTTGGCATATTCGGAGTTCATGCCCTTGGCCAATGGCGTGAAGGCATCGGCGAGACGCGAGTATTTCTTGCACTCAGCACGCTCCTCAGGCGTCAGCGGACGCTCACGCTGGATGTCCTCAAGGCACTTGTAGATGTCCACATAACGGGCGGTCATGTAAAGCAGCGAACGACCTGCGTCGATCTTGGCCTTCATGCGCGAAAGCATATCGTAAACGGCAGGGAATTCGATGATCTTCTTGTGGAACTGCTGACGCTCGTTGGCATACTTCAGAGCTTCATTGTAAGCCTCTTGGCCGAGTCCCACCGACTGGGCGGCGATGCCCAAACGGGCACTATTCATCAGGGCCATCACGTACTTGATGAGGCCCAGACGGGTCTCACCGCATAATTCTGCCTTGGCGTTCTTGTAGGTCAACTCGCAGGTGGGCGAGCCGTGGATGCCCAACTTATGCTCGATGTGGCGCACGTTGACGCCGCCTTGACGCTTGTCGTAGATGAACATCGAGAGGCCGCGACCGTCTTTGGTGCCTTCCTCGGAACGAGCCAGCACGAGGTGGATGTCGGAGTCACCATTGGTGATGAAACGCTTCACGCCGTTGAGCAGCCAGCAGCCGTCCTTTTCGGAATAGGTGGCCTTCAGCATCACACTCTGCAAGTCGGATCCGGCATCAGGCTCGGTGAGGTCCATCGACATGGTCTCGCCAGCGCAAACACGCGGGATGTATTTCATGCGCTGTTCCTCGTTGCCGAATTCATACAAGGTGTCGATGCACGACTGCAGCGACCAGATGTTCTGAAAGCCGGCATCGGCGGAGGCGACCATCTCGCTCAGCATGGAGAAGACGGTAATGGGCAGGTTCAAACCACCGTAGCGGCGAGGCATCGAGACACCCCAGAGTCCACCCTTGGTGCAGGCGTCGAGGTTTTCCTTGGTCTTGGAGGCATAAATCATGCGGCCGTTCTCCAAATGCGGACCTTCAAGGTCAACACTCTCGGAGTTGGGCTCGATGATGTTGGCGGTGATGTCGCCCGTGATGTCCAACACGCGGCGGTAGTTTTCCATCGCGTCTTCGTAATCGACGGGAGCATCGGCGTAAGTGTCCTTATCGGCGAAATTGCGTTCTTTCAGTTCGACGATGCGCTTCATCAGCGGGTGGTCGAGGTAGAAATCCAGGTTCGGGTTGTCGTTATAATAGTTTGCCATTGTTTCTTATTTTTTGCTCCTGGCTCTTGGCTTTTGGCTTCTGGCAGCCATCACGCTGCCGATAGCCAGAGGCCAGTAGCCAATAGCCATTATTATTTACTATTCTGCTTATAATACTTTATCAACTTCGGGACGACCTCTTCAACCGTACCAACAATCACGTAATCCGCAATCTTATTAATAGGTGCATCAGGGTCGCTGTTCACGGAGATGATGATTTTGCTGTCCTGCATACCGGCAATGTGCTGGATTTGGCCACTGATACCGCAGGCGATATACACCTTCGGATGCACGGTGACGCCCGTCTGGCCGATTTGACGGTCGGTGTCGCAGAAGCCCGCATCGACGGCGGCACGCGAAGCACCGACTTCGCCGTGGAGCACCTTGGCGAGTTCGAACAGCATGTCGAAGCCTTCCTTCGAGCCCATGCCGTAACCGCCAGCCACCACGATGGGCGAGCCTTTCAGGTTGTGTTTGGCAGCCTCCACATGGTGGTCGAGAACCTTGACGACGTAAGCCTCGGGAGAGACATACTTGCTCACTTCGGGATAGACCACTTCGTTTTTGGCCTTGCCTTCATAGACGGCTTTCTGCATCACGCCCGAGCGCACCGTGGCCATCTGCGGACGGTGGTCGGGGTTGACAATGGTCGCCACGATGTTGCCACCGAAAGCGGGACGAATCTGATAGAGCAGGTTGTCGTAGTGCTTCTTCGTCTTGATGTCGTCGAAGTCGCCGATTTCGAGTTGGGTGCAGTCGGCGGTGAGGCCACTGGTCAGCGAGGAGCTGACGCGCGGACCGAGGTCGCGACCGATGACGGTGGCGCCCATCAGGCAGATCTGTGGCCGCTCTTCTTTGAAGAGGTTGACGAGGATGTCGGTGTGTGGTGCGGAGGTGTAGGGGAACAGTCCTTCGCCGTCGAAAGCGAAGAGTTTATCCACGCCGTAAGGCAGGATCTGGTCTTCCACCTTGCCCTTGATGCCCGATCCAGCCACTACTGCGTGCAGTTCCACGCAGAGTTGGTCGGCCAATTTACGCCCTTTGGTGAGCAACTCCTGGGAGACTTCGGCCACCTGTGTGCCTTCGGTCTCGATATATACGAATACGTTGTTCATAAGTCTATGTTTTTTGACTCGGGACACGGGACTGCGGGACGCGGGACAATCCAAAGTCTCGTGTCTCGCGTCTCGTAGTCTCGCGTCATCCTATTATCTTTTCTTCTAACAATTCTTTAATCAAACCTTCCACATCGGCATCGCTGGCGGTGAGGGTCTTGCTCTCTTTGGCTTGGAAGACGATGTTCTGCACCGATTTCACCTTGGTGGGGCTACCGGAGAGGCCGCACTGGTTGGGGTCGCCATCCACATCGGCCACGCTCCACTGGTTGAGGTTGAGGTAGTCGCGGCTGGCATAAAGGTCGGTGCGAGGATCTTCGGGCTGACGCTCCAGCGGGCATGAGGCATACTTGTATTTCATCACCAACTTGGCGTTGCAGGGACGGCAAGGTGCCGCGCTACCGTTGACGGTAATCACGCAAGGCAGCGGCACTTCCACGGTCTCCACGCCACCGTCGATATGGCGACGGATAGTGGCGATATCGTTTTCGATCTTGAGGATTTCCTCGGCGTAGGTCACTTGGTTGAGACCCAGTTTCTGGGCCACTTGGGGACCCACCTGGGCAGTGTCGCCGTCGATGGCCTGACGACCTCCGATGACGATATCTACGTCACCGATCTTCTTGATGGCGGTGGCGAGGGCGTAGGAGGTAGCTAACGTGTCGGCGCCTGCAAAGAGGCGGTCGGTGAGCAGCCAACCCGTGTCGGCACCACGGAAGAGGCCTTGGCGGATGATTTCGCCGGCGCGGGGCGGGCCCATCGTGAGCACGCCGACGGTGCTGCCTGGGTTTTGCTCCTTGAGGCGCAGGGCCTGTTCGAGCGCATTCAGGTCTTCAGGATTGAAGATTGCGGGCAGCGCGGCGCGGTTGACGGTGCCTTCCGG
>JAFSJF010000091.1 GCA_017439405.1 Bacteroidales bacterium | reverse complement strand
CATCATGGTTTCGGTGGGTCGCGTGTATGCCGATGAAGGCATGTGGCTCCCGATGTTCGTCGAGCGCCTGAACTATGTTGACATGCAGAAGATGGGGCTGCAACTGACCCCTGAAGAGCTTTACAGCATCAACCACAGCAGCTTGAAGGATGCCATCGTGGGCCTCGGCAGCGATGCCATGCCACGCGGCTTCTTCTGCACGGGTGAAATCGTCAGCGAGCACGGCTTGCTGTTCACCAACCACCACTGTGGCTACAGTGCCATCCAAAAGCTCAGCTCCGACCAGCACGACTACCTCCGCGACGGCTTCTGGGCCAAGAACTACGGCGAGGAACTTCCCGCTCCCGAAATGACGGCCAGCTTCCTCGTCCGCATGGAAGACGTGACAAAGGACATCCTCGGCGTCATCACCGACGACATGGACTTCCAAGACCAGCAGGCTGCCATCCGCAAGAAAATCAAGGAGATGGAGACCGCTGCCTCGGAAGACGGCAAGTACAACCCCGTTATCAAAGGTTTCTTTGAGGGTAATGAGTACTACATGTTTGTCTATCAAGTGTTCCCCGACGTGCGTCTCGTGGGCGTGGCCAATTCTTCGATTGGCAAGTTCGGCGGCGACACCGACAACTGGATGTGGCCCCGCCACACCGGCGACTTCTCGATCTTCCGCGTCTATGCCGACAAGGACGGCAACCCCGCCGCTTACAGCAAGGACAACGTGCCGCTGACCCCCAAGCACCACCTGCCTATCAGTCTTGATGGTGTGCAGAAGGACGACTTCACCATGATTTGGGGCTTCCCTGGCAGCACCGAGCGCTACATGTCGAGCTACGGCATCGACTACAACGTTGACACCTTCTACCCTGCCATCGTTGACATTTTCGGCAGCCAACTCGCCGCGATGGAAGAATACATGAAAGTTGACGACCACATCAACCTGATGTATGCCGACAACCACGCCAGCCTTGCCAACACCTGGAAGAACTTCCAAGGCCAAATCCTTATGCTCCGCAAGAACAAGGTGAGCGAAACCAAGGTCGCCCTCGAAAAGGACTTCACCAACTGGGTGAACAAGAACGGCAAGACTGAGTACAAAGACGCCCTCCCGAACCTGAAAAATGCCTACAAGACCTTGAGCGAAGTGGCCAAGTATATCTATTACCCCAACTTCGTGGCCCAAGCCGGTCCCGCTGGCATTGCCGCTCAGTTTGGCAGCTACTACCAAGCCTACCAAGACAAGGACAAGGAAGCCCAAGAGATGTCGTTGATGATGCTGCAAGCCCTGCCTGTGGAGAGCTTCTTCGAGGAGACCGACCCGCAAGTGGAGAAGAAGATTTTTGCCGAGATGCTGAAGACCTACAAGAACGCTTTCAAGGCCGACGAACTGCCTGAAATCTACTCGATTATCGACAAGAAGTTCAAGGGCGACATCGACGCCTTCGCCGAAGATGTCTATACCAACTCCATCTTCGCCTCGCCCGAGAGCATCAAGGCCTTCTTGGACAAACCCAACCCGAAGAAAATCGGCAAGGACTACGCCTACATCATGAACACCTCGATGATGGAGGTCATCATGAACCACATGGCCGACTATCGTCAGGCTATGGTAGCCGTGAGCGAAAACGACCACGTCTTCGTGAAGGGCCTGCGCGAATACTACGCCGCCACCCAGCCCGAGAAGAGCCTCTATCCCGACGCCAACTCGACGATGAGAATGACTTACGGCTCGGTGCAGGACTACATGCCCGCCGACGCTGTTCACTATGATTACATCTGCACTGCCAACGGCATCCTTGAGAAATACGTGCCCGGCGACTACGAGTTTGATGCCCCCAAGCGCCTCATCGACCTCATCGAGAAGAAGGACTTCGGCGCCTATGCCGACGACAACGGCGAACTCGTCGTGTGCTTCCTTTCGACCAACGACATCACGGGCGGCAACTCCGGCAGTCCCATCATGAACGGCAAGGGCGAACTCATCGGCCTCGCCTTCGACGGCAATTGGGAAGCCATGAGCGGCGACGTCAACTTTGAGCCTCGCCTGCAACGCACCATCAACGTCGACGTGCGCTACGTGCTCTTCATCATCGACAAGTACGCCGGTGCCACCAACCTCATCGACGAGCTCGACATCCGCAAGAGCGAGCCGAAACCGCTGCGCGTGGAAGAGGAAAAAATCTGATTTCCACTTGTAGGGCTGTCACATTGTGGCAGCCTCACCAATGATAACGGCTGCCGTGATACGACAGCCCTACAAATCCAGAAAAAATCGGTCGTTCAACCACGGACGGCCGATTTTTGTGTATTTTTGCCGCAAATCTAACGACCATGAAAAGACATCGTTGGCTGATATTATCCGTTTTTCTATGCTGTTCCCTTTTTGGAAACGCCCAAGACTGGAAAGTCCTCTTTTCCGCCAACGGCGGATTTTATGAGGATGTTTTCGAGTTGGAGCTGTTCAGTACTTATCCGCAAGGGCGGATTTTCTACACCACCAACGGCGGACGGCCCACGGTGGAGTCGAGGCAATACACGGAGCCTTTGGTGCTAGACGAAAGCCTTTTCTCCAAATCGGACATCTACACCATTATTAACACCATCCCTTCGCTGTTTTATCTCCCCGACAGCATTCAGCACTGCATCGTCATCCGTGCTGCGGCTTTCGACGAGAACGACAGCTGCATCAGCGCGGTGGCCACAAACAGCTACTTCATCCGCGCCTTGGGCTGCGACCTGCATGGCCTGCCGGTGCTTTCCATCGCCGCTGATTCGTTGTCCCTATTCGACTATGAGACAGGCATTTTCATCCCAGGCATCAACTACAACCCCATCGATTCATTCGCCACGGGCAACTACACCATGAGGGGAAGGGAGTGGGAACGCATCATCAACATGGAGTTTTACGAGCCCGACAACAGCGGCATCAACCAAGAGTGCGGCCTACGGGCGCATGGCGGTGCCTCGCGCTGGTTCCAGCAAAAGGGCATGAAGCTCTACGCCCGCGAGGAATACGGCAAGAAACGCTTTTCGCACCGCTTTTTCGAAGCGTCGGATGTGGAAAAATACAAGCGCCTTTGCCTGCACCCTTTCCGATGCAGCAACTGGCTACAAACCGGTGGCCAGGAACACATCTCGCAAACCATCGCCGGCAACCTCAACATCGAGTCGATGGCCGTGCGCCAAGCCGTCGTCTTCATCAACGGAGAGTATTGGGGGCTCTACACCCTGGAAGAGTCGTCGGACGAGCGATATCTTGAGGATCATTTCGGCATCGACCTTGAGAAAGTGGCCATGCTCAAGTATTGGGGCGTGCCTTATCATGGCGACCCGACGGACTGGCAGAACCTTTTCGTATGGATGAAGACCGCCGACTTGAACCAGCCCGAAGACTCGGCTTATGCTTACGCCCACATCGACGTGGACAATTTCGTGGACTACATGCTGTTCGAAACCTTTTCCTCCAACCTGGATTGGCCCGGAAACAACGTGAAGATTTGGCAACCCGAAGCCGGAGAGCCTTTCCGATGGATTTTCTATGACGGCGACGGCTGCTTCACCCAACCGGAATACGATGCCATCGGGCACGCCGTCAGCCAAGGTTTGAACAGTAGGATTTTCAACCGCTTCCTGGAAAACGAATGGTTCGCCGAGACGTTTCGCCAACGCTACCATGACCTTTGCAACACCATCTTTAGTTACGGATACATGAAGTCGGTACTTGATGAGTTCGAGCAGACTGTGGAAGGAGAAATAGAGGCGCAGTCGGAGCGTTTCAACTTCCCTGTCTCAAAAGCCGTTTGGCATGCCGACATGGCCAAAGTGGATGATTTCTTCAACAAACGTGACAGCTGTTTCCGGACCGAATTGGACGAGTTCATCGTGTCCATCAAGGAACTGGATAACGGCGGAGCATTGTCCCTTTGCTACCCCAACCCGTCTTCAGGCGAAATCCACCTACTCATCGGCCCCGACGCTATTGACGATCAGGAAATCGCCATTTTCGACCTGCTGGGAAGGAAGGTGTTTTCCGCACCAGTCGGCTTTTCGGGCAACGGGGAAGAATCCGTCATCAACCCGAAGCTACCCAAAGGCGTTTATGTGTTGCGATTAGGCCATTTCACACAACGTATCGTCATGTTGTAGGTCAGATAGTTTTTTTCATGTTTTTGCAAAGCCGATTCACGAAACGAAATGATGAAACGCCACATGATCTTTTGGATTGCCCTGCTTTCGGTCGCCGCCGCCCAAGCCCAAGACTGGAAAGTCCTCTTTTCCGCCAACGGCGGCTTCTACGAGGGTGTTTTCGAGTTGGAGCTTTTCAGCACCTATCCGCGAGGACATATCCGCTACACCGTGAACGGCAACCGACCTACGGCGCAGTCGCGCATCTACACCGGGCCTTTCGTTTTGGACCAAAGCCATTATTCAACATCCGGCATCTACACGATTGCCAACGCCCCCGATCCCGACTTCTTCCTTCCAGACTCCGTGAGCCACTGCATCGTCATCCGTGCTGCGGCTTTCGACGAGAACGACAGCTGCATCAGCGCGGTGGCCACAAACAGCTACTTCATCCGCGCCTTGGGCTGCGACACGCACGGGTTGCCCGTCGTGTCGCTTTGCGCCGACTCGCTGGATCTTTTCGACTATGAACGGGGCATTTTTGTCCCAGGCATCCATTTCGACCCGACAAACCCCTACTTCACAGGCAACTATTTCATGAAAGGCCGCGAGTGGGAGCGACTGTGCAACTTCGAGTTTTACGAGCTTGACAATCATGGAATCAACCAGCAAGTCGGGGTCAGGACGCACGGAAAAAGCGCGAGATGGCAGAGCCAGAAAGGGATGGGCATATATGCCCGTGAGGAGTACGGGAAGAAACGTCTCCGATACAGATTCTTCGACAATCCATTGATTGACAGCTATAAGCACCTTACGTTGAAGCCCTATGCAAGTTCATGGAACGGCAACGGCTGTGCTGATTACATCTGCAACCAGATGGCCAAGCAAATTGACGTGGAATGCCTTGATTCGCGGCCCTGTGTGCTATTCCTGAATGGTGAATACTGGGGAATCTATTATGTCCAGGAGAAGCCAGACGAGCACTTCCTGGAAGACCACATTGGCGTTGACGACGACCATGTCAACATCATCAAGGAATGGATTTTCGGCGAATGTGGGAATCCCGACAACTACTATGCCCTTTACGCATGGATGGAGCAAGCCCAGCTAAATGACCAAGAGCAGTATTCCTACGCCGAATCGCAAATCGACATCGCAAGCTTCATTGACTATTACGCCCTGGAATTGTTCACGGGAAACCTTGACTGGCCTTCAAACAACGTTCGCTTGTGGCAAGAGGGCGATGGCCCGTGGAGATGGATCTTCTACGATGGCGACGGCTGTCTGCAAGACCCGAACTTCGATGTCTTCGCCAACGCCACTTACGATGGCGACGGCGGTTATCCATCCAGCCGAAGAGCCACCTTGTTCTTCAGAAAGCTCTTGGAAAACGAGGGCTTTAAGGAACAATTCATCCTAAGACTCAATCATTTGGCCATGAACGAGTTTTCATACGAAACCAGCAAGCCCGTCTATGACCATATCATGCAGGCCCTACAAGGAGAGGTCGCCAACCAGATCACGCGATTCAACCATCCGGCCAGTTTCGAGGTTTGGGAAAACTATAGCATGGTGGTGGTCGATCAGTTCTTGAAGAAACGTCCACAGATGATCATGCAAGAGCTGATGGAATTCATGTCGATTGAAACCATAGGTTCGCTCGCCTTCCGGTGCTACCCAAATCCTTCATCGGGGGACATCAACCTACACATTGCCAGAGAAATCCTCGATGCGCAAGAGATTGTCATTTACGACTTGCTGGGTCGGAAGGTCTTCGAGCAACCCATCCACAGATCGAACGGTTTCGATGAAATCACCATCCAACCGCAGCTGCAAGCTGGCGTTTATCTGTTGAGAATCGGCAGCCACACCGAGAAAATCGTCCGTTATTGACCTCACATGGGGCTCAGAACCTGAAATAGATGAACGGACTGAAGCCGCTTGCATTGAGGGCACCGAGGCAGAAAACGAAAGCCAAGATGCTGACAATGAAGGCAATGATGTGTTGTTTGCGCCCGTATTCGGTGAAATAGACTTTCTCCTGCACCTTCAGGCCTAACTTGGTGAGCGTGAAGAACGAGAAGAAGGCTGCCACGAGGATGGTCGTGTAGAAATGCGGGTTGTCGGTGAAATGGAAAGGCGCAAACTCGAAGGCGAACAGGCGCTTGATGAAGAGCCACGACAAATCGATGCGCTCGATGCGGAAGAAGCAGCGCGTCAGGACGATGACGAGGAAGGTGAAAAACACGCTGGGAATTCGTCCCAAACGCTCGTTGAACCGCTTCAGGAATAGTTTGTCGGCACAGATGAAGATGCCCTGCAAGGCGCCATAGACCACAAAGTTCCAAGCCGCGCCGTGCCACAAGCCGCTGACGAGGAAACAGAACCAAAGGTTGAAGTATTTCCGCGCCTCTGTCTTCACGCGACTGCCGCCCAAGGGGAAGTACAGGTAATTCTTGATGAACACGCTGAAGGTTTGGTGCCAACGTCGCCAAAACTCCGAAATCGTGGTGGATATGTATGGATTGTCGAAGTTTTCGGGGAACTTGAAGCCCATCATGCGCCCGAGGCCGATGGCCATGTCGCTGTAGCCCGCAAAGTCGAAATAGATTTGGAAGGTGAAGGCGAAGATGGCAATCCAGGCGCTGGTCGAGTCGATGGTGGAAATCTTGTTGGCAATGTCGGCCAGTTGGGCCGAGGTCAAAACATCGTAGTTCGACGGGCCAAGGAGCTTGTCGACCTGGAACCCGATGACGTCGGCGATCAAGACCTTCTTGCACAAGCCGATGACGAAACGGTAGAAGCCGTGAAGCCTGTCCGTGTATAGCGACTCGCGGTTGCGGATTTGGTCGGCGATGTCGCAATAGCGGATGATGGGACCGGCGACCAGCTGCGGGAACATGGTGATATACAGCATGTAGTCCCAGAGGCTGTCCATCGGACGGTTCACGCGGCGATAGGTGTCCAAAGTGTAGGTGACGCTTTGGAACGAGAAGAACGAAATGCCGATGGGCAGCAGTATTTTCGTCCATTGAAGTGGTTCGCAATGGAACCAAACCAACACGGCGTTCAAGTTGTCCATCGTGAAATTGCCATATTTGAAGTAGAACAGCAATCCGAGGCTGATGGCGACGGAAATGCCGCAAAGGAGTTTCTTCAGCGCAGGCTTTCCGGTCTTGTACATCCACCTGACAAGGTAGAAGTTGGCGATGTTCGACAGGATGAGCTGGATGACGAACTCGGGCGCTCCCCATGCGTAAAACAAGATGGAAGCGGCCAGCAGCACAAAATTCCTCACCTTCCTCGGCGCCAGGAAATAGGCAAGGAGGAAAACGGGGAGGAAATAAAGCAGGAATATGTTGCTACTGAATACCATACCTTCAACTGTCAATCAATCATTCAAAAGAGTTCACCCTTCTCCAACATTTGGTTCGCAACCCAACGGGCATCGCGGTCGAGCATTTCCTCGAAGGTGATCCCGTTCTTCTTGGCCTTCTCCTCAATCAGCCTCAGCTGCTTGGGATAAAGCCTCCAATCACGTTTGAGTTCCTCTATCTTGATTTGCATGAGCACGGCGGTGTCAACCACCATGCCTTCACGCAACAAAGGCTCTCCGCTCATCACACGGTCGGCCTCCAGGCCCAACACTTCCTCCAACGGCAATGCATGACGGAAACCATAGAGCTTCAAGGTGAGCAGCCAGTCCTCGTCGCGCTCGATGTCGTTCATCAGCCTTGCCTTGGCGATGTCGGCTTCGGAGGCTTGCTTGAACTGCCACAAGGCATCGCCAACGAAGCCAAAAGTGCCTTGCCACCACTGGTGACCCGCCGCATAGCAAACCACATAATCTGCTTTCAGGATATGCCGCAACCGGTTGATTTCCTTAACGTTCCATTTCTCGTTCTCCATCCCGACGAAAGCGGTGTTGTTGTAGAACCAAATCTCCTTGTCGTCCATCAGCTCCTTGTAAGGCAACATTCTCTCCAAACTCCAGATGAAGGAATCGCCAACGAAAAGCACCCTTGGCTTGCGCTCGGTGGTCGGCTCAACGGTGATTTCCGACCTGTATCTCCACTTGCTGCCTCGGACACGAAACAGGAGGTTCAAGACACTTTCGTCATCGACCACCTCGTCGGAAACATAAGCTTCGGGAGGGCCGATATGCATCTTTGGGAAGTCAGGCTCCCCGAGGGTGTTCATGTAGCGGAACAGCGAGTCGTATCCATAAACCGCCGAATAGAACCAATGCGACTCAGCCTTGGGAAAGAGCGGAAACGGCACCGTATCGCGCATGGCAACGAACCAAGACGTCATGTTGATGTGAGGAATGCCCATCTTTGTCATGCAACGGTCGTAGTAATCCGACAAATCGACCGTCGTGGTGTCGGCCTCTTGCCGAGGGAGGTATTCGGGATAAACCCTGGGCTTGTCGGGGGCGAGGAAGGCGATGAACGTGATTCCGTGACTTTTCAACTCCTTGTCCAGCAGGTACATTTGCCACAACTCGGCATTGGCGCTTTGGACGGCTTCCTCGTTCGATTTGAAGTGGCTCAACAACTCGGTACCATAATAGTCGTCAACGGCCACTTTGTAATAAAGCCAACCTTTCTTGCCCGGAACGAGGTAGCTACAGTAGGTCTTGTGAAAAACCGACCATAGGTATTGGTTGTAGATGCGGATAACGGGTTCGCGAAGCCCAAAGTACTCGCCCGAATATTGCTCCAATTGGCTTTGGAATGCCGTGCTTTTGTAAGCGTCGAATGTCAGTTCAGGCATGGGCGTTGGTTCGATGACGCCGCCCAGGGGCCTGACGGGAAACAGTCCCGTCCATTTCTGGAAATGAGCCAAAAAAAGGAATGCCATCAGCAAGCCGAAGAGTACCCAATCGTATTTCATGCGGAGTTTCTTCATCAAAACACGATTTCGCCGTTGTCGATTTGATAGTTGACAATCCACCGGGCGTCGGCGTTCACTTGCTCCTCGAAAGTGATGCCGTTTCGCTCCGATTTTTCCTTAGCCATCCTCGAAAGCTCCTCGTTGCCCAAAATGGTTTCTTCCATGGCTTTCACGAGGCTTTCCACATAGGTTTGCCGCGAAAACACATTAGGCTCGTCGCGCATCAAGGGCCTGCCGTTCAAGACGTTTTGCGCCTCCATTCTCAGCACCTGCTCCAAAGTGGTGTTGCGAATCACGGTCTGGCATTGCAGGTTCTTCATCCAAGCCGTGTCCTGCTTGATGTCCTTGATGGTGAGGGCTTCCGGGATTCTGGGGTTTCTCGAGGTGGGGATGCTGTCGCCGGCCAGTTCGGGGAAGTGTTTTTCGGGGTCTCGCCTCATCATGCGGTTGGCCTTTTCCCACAGTTCGCTGGTTCGTTTCTCGCTGCTGTAATCCTTCATCCATGCCAAGGTTGCAGTGTCAGCTGACAGACTGTCCATCAGTTGGACACGCCTTTGGCTGACCCTTTCGTCGCTGAGGCAGAGCTTCATCAGGGCGTTTTCCACGAAACGGTAACTTGTTTTATACATTTGGTTGCCATCAGTGAACCACACTATGTAGTCACAATCCAGCATACGTTGCAGGAGGTCGAGGCCTTCCACCGGAGCATGCTCCTGATAGCGCTTGCCGAAATGGGCAGTCGAGTTATAGAACCAATACTCGGAATGGGCAAACATGTCGTCGAAGGGGATGAAGTCGAACATTCTCCACAGGAATGAATTGCCCACGAATAGCACACTGGGCCAAATTGTGGCTGATTCCCTCTTGATGGTCACTTCGGCATCGAGGAGTTTGTCGTAATGGCGCGGAAGCGGACGCATCAAGTTGAGGGTGTTTTCCAGGTCGCGGTCGCCTTTGACGATGAATGGCGAACTTTCGTGCAGCGGCCCGATTTGCATTTCGGGCAGCCGTTGGCCATTCAGGTGGCCCATGAATCGGAACAGCGAATCGGCGGCAAGCACCGCCGAAAAGCCCCAATGTGCCCCGCATTGTGGCATCAACGAATAGGGTAGGGTGTCGGCTTCCTTCAGGTCGAGGAACCATTTTGTCATCTCAATGTAGGGGAAGCCATATTCGTCGAACTTGGAGGCGTAGTATTCGCGTGCGTTCACGGTGGTGGTATCGCGTTTGCGGAAAGGCAGGTGCTCGGGGTAGAGGTAGCCTTTGTCGGGAGCCATGAACATAAGGAACTCGATGTCGTAGTCGTGCAACACGCCACGCAGTTTCCACATCAGTCGGGACTCGCGGTCGAAGTCGGCACGGGCTTCTTCATCGGTGTCGTACCAACGGTACATTTCGGTGCCGTAATATTCGTTGACGTGTTGCCTGAAGTAGGTCCAATGGTCCTTTCCGATGACAACCTCCTTGCTGTAGGTAGTGCGGAAGAAATCATAAAGAAACTGGTTGTAGAACCTGATGAGCGGTTCCCTGAAGCCTAAATGTTCTTTGAGATAAGGCTCCAATTGGGCCTGAAATTGCCCTGTGCGGCAGTTTTCAAAGTTCAGTTCGGGTGTTGGCGCTGGTTCGAAAACTCCTTCCAACGGCTTGAAAACCCATATCTTGGCCCGCTGCTGGATGGCGAAAACGGACATCAGCACCATCGTCAGCACGAAAAGCAATCCTTTTATGAAGCTGTTCTTTCTCATGGCTTAGAACCTAAAGTAAATGAACGGGCTGAAATCGGAAGCGTTGAGGGCGGCCACGCAGAACACGAAGCCGAAGACGGCCACAATCCAAACGCCGATGTGCCAACCGTCGCTGTATTCGGTGAAATAGACCTTTTCTTGCACCTTTTGGCCGAACTTCGTCAGCGTGAGGAACGAGAAGAAGGCCGCCACAATCATCGTCGTGTAGAGTTGCGCGTTGGCGCTATAGGGCAATGCCACAAAGTCGAAGGCAAACATCCGCTGGATGAGCAGCCAAGCCAAGCCGAAGTCCTCCACGCGGAAGAATACCCAAATGAGGTTCACCAAAAGGAAAGTGAGGATGACGCTTGGCACTTTGCCAATCTTCTTCATCACCTTGCCCAAGAAAAGCTTGTCGAGGCAGATGAACAGGCCATGCAACGCGCCCCAAACGAGGAAGTTCCACGACGCGCCGTGCCACAATCCCGACAGCAGGAAGCAGACCCAAAGGTTGAAGTACATTCGGCCCTTGCCCTTGCGGTTGCCGCCAAGCGGGATGTAGAGATAGTTCATGATAAACGCGCCCAAGGTCATGTGCCAACGGCGCCAAAACTCGGTGATGGAACTGGAGGTATAGGGGTTGTCGAAGTTTTCGGGGAACTTGAAGCCCATCATGCGCCCGAGACCGATGGCCATGTCGCTGTAGCCCGCAAAGTCGAAGTAGATTTGGAAGGTGTAGGCCAAGGAGACAATCCACGCGGTGGTGCTGTCCAAGGCCGCCACGCGGGTGAAGATTTCGGAGATTTGGCCCGCGTCCAAAAGGCTGAAGTTGGCGGGGCCGAGGATGGCATCCACTTGGGCGCCAATCACGTCGGCGATGAGGATTTTCTTGCAGAGGCCGATGACGAAGCGATAAAAGCCTTGCAAGCGGTCGGCCATGCTCGACTCGCGGCTGCGGATTTGGTCGGCCACGTCGCAATAGCGGATGATGGGACCGGCGATGAGCTGGGGGAACATAATGATATACAGCACGAAATCCGTCAGTTTCTCCATCGGCTTGTTCACGCCGCGGTAGGTGTCCAAGGTGTAGGTGACGCTCTGGAACGAGAAGAACGAGATGCCGATGGGCAGCAGGATGCGTCGCCAAGTGAGCGGCGCGTGACCCGTCAGCCCGATGATGAGGTTCAGGTTCTCCATCGTGAAGTTGCCGTACTTGTAGAACAGCAGCAGCCCAATCGGGATGATGATGCTGAGGCCGCAGAGCAGCCTTTTCAGGCCTCGCTTTTCGGTCTTGCACATCCACTTGACCAAGAAGAAGTTGGCCACCGTGGAAGCCACAAGTTGGATGATGAAATCGGGCGCGCCCCAAGCGTAGAATATCAGCGAGGCGAGGAGGAGGACGTAGTTGCGGATTTTCTTCGGCGTCAGGAAATAGACGAGGAAGAAAATCGGCATGAAATATAACAGGAAAACGTTGCTACTGAATACCATAGTCTTCTGATTTTGTGTTCGTTTCTTTCTTTCTTGCGGGCCAGTTCAAGGTGCCCTGTTCGATTTGGTAGTTGATAATCCATTGCGCATCGGCTTGGAGCTGCTCCTCGATGGAAATGCCGTTGGTTTTGGCCTTTTCGCGAATCATGTCCATCGAATTGTGGTCGGCCAAGATTTTGGCGATGGTTCGCTGCAATTCGCGTTCGAGGAAGGCAGCACTATCCAACTCCACGCCTTCAGGGACTTGTCCCAAAGCCTCTATGGCCTTTCGGGTGAAGCCGTCGTTCATGCGGTATTGCTGTGTGGCGCAATAAAACAGTACAACGAAATCGGCGGTAAGCAACTCTTCAGCGAGGTCAAACTCCTCGACGGAGTTGTAACGCGGGTCGTAATAGACGGTGCTGTTGTAGTACCAATAAGGCACCTCCGAGAAGAAATCGGCAAAGGGAATCTGAAAAGCAATGGTCCACCAGAACGAGTCGCCGATGACAATCATCTTCGGCTTCACTGCGGTAGTGTCGTCATCCGCCTTGACATCAGCATAGTAATACTTGGGCTTGGGCAGCGGCCTGATGAGGTTGAGCAGGCTTTCAAGGTCGTCGTCGGGGTCGAGAGCCTTGTCGCCCAAATACTTAGGCCCCATGTCGATATTGTGCATGTTGATGCCGTCCAAATGCTCCATATAGCGGACGAGTGTGTCGAAACCCTGCAAGGCGGCGTATCGCGACCAATGCGTTCCCGTTTTCGGAAACAGCATGAAGTCGGCAGTGTCCTTGATTTGCAGGAACCATTGCTCCAAATTGAGGTGGTTGACGCCGAGGCGCGTGTATTCCTCCTCATTAAAGAAACGCGCCGAGATTTTCGGCTCGTCGTCGCATCTTGTATCTTGGTTTTCAGGGAGATATTCGGGATAGATCAAATCTTTGGCGGGCACGAGACACACAAACAGCTTAATGCCGCATGAATCAAGGATCTCTTGCAGTTGAAGCACCCGTTGCGCCTCTTCCGAAAGCATGGCGGCCATCTGTGTGGAGTCGGAGGCATAGAAGCGGAACTGACGTTGGTAATGGTCGGCCACCACCCATGGTTCGTACATCCAGCCGTCCTTGCCGAATGCGACCTGCCCTTCGGTGACGGGAGTCTTGCCGTAGAAATCCCAAAGGTATTGATTGTACAGCCGAATCAGTGGCTCTCGGAAGCCGAAATCCTGTTTCAGGTGGGCTTCGGTACCGCTTTGGAAACTGCCGTCACGATAGCTCTGGAAGGTCAATTCGGGCATGGGCTGCTCCACAACGACACCTTTCAAGGGCTTGAACAGTTGCCACTTAAAGCTCTTTTGCACCATCGAGGCGAACAAAAGCACTGCCGACAGCGCAAACAATATGGTCTTTGTGCGAACTTTCATAATAAACGCGCAAAATTAGGAAAAATAATCGGAATCGGCTTGAAAATCCTTAATTTTGCCGCATGGAAACGAAAAAGACAGAACTCCTTTCGCCCGCCAAGGATGCCGAGGTGGGCATGGCGGCCATCAACCACGGCGCGGATGCCGTCTATATCGGCGGCCCCGACTTTGGCGCCCGCGAAAAGGCTTCAAATTCGATTGAGGACATTGAACGCTTGTGTCGACATGCAGCCTTGTATGATGCGAAAGTCTATGTCACACTGAATACTTTGCTGTACGACAACGAGTTGGAACGCGCCCGAAAAATGGCTTACGACTGCTGGAATGCGGGCGTGGATGCGCTCATTGTGCAAGACATGAAGTTGCTGCAACTCGACCTCCCTCCTATCCCACTCCACGCCAGCACCCAATGCGACAACTTGACCGTGGAGAAGGTTCAAATGCTTGAAAATTTGGGCTTTAGCCAAGTCGTTTTGGGTCGCGAACTGAGTTTGAAGGAAATTCGGGAGATTCGGGAGAAGACCACCGTTCCTTTGGAGTTTTTCGTGCATGGCTCCTTGTGCGTCAGCCACAGCGGTCGGTGCTATCTTAGTCAATTCATCGGCAACCGCAGCGCCAACCGTGGCGCCTGCGCCCAACCCTGCCGCCTGCCATGGGACCTTCTCGATGCCAATGGCAAAATGCTGCTCAAAAACCGCCATCTGCTCTGCCTGAAAGACCTGAACAACAGCGCCCATCTCGAGGAACTGATGGACGCGGGCATCACGAGTTTCAAGATTGAAGGCCGCATGAAAGACGCTGATTACGTGAAGAATGTGACGGCGTTTTACCGCCAAAAAATCGATAAAATCCTTGCCCGCAGACCCGATTTGGAACAAGCCTCACGCGGGCATTGCCAATACAATTTCGAGGTCAACCCGGAGAAATCCTTCAACCGTGGTTTCACCGACTATTTCATCAACGGGCGGCAGAAGAGTATCGATTCGCCGTTCACGCCAAAATCGATGGGGGAATACATCGGCGAGGTGGTTTGGTGCAACCCGCTGCGCATGAAAATCGACACCGACAAAACCCTGCACAACGGCGACGGTTTGTGCTTCCTGAACGAAAATGAGGAATTGGTGGGGCTGCGGGCGGATATGGTCAGGGCCGGTACAGACGGTGCATGCACCGTCTCTACAAACCGCCCCCACGGCGCCCAACGCGGCGCGAAAGTCTATCGCAACCTCGACCTCGAATGGCAAAAACAGGCGGATGCCTCAACGGGCAACCGCAAGATTGACATTGATTTGACGTTGGCGGAGACCGAAACGGGGTATGAATTGATGGCCACCTGTAGAGACGCACGGCCGTGCGTCTCTACCAGCGTTGAATGCGAAAAAATCGCCGCCACCAACCCCGAAAAGGCCACCGAAAACATCCGCCGCAAGGCCCTGCAATGGGGCGACACCGTGTTCAATCCCACCAATCTGGAATTACGTTTTGCCGAGCCGCGCCTCATCCCCGCCTCCGTCATCGGCGAGATGAAACGCGAATTGGTGGCGAAACTGACCGAGGCTTTGGTTGAAGGCCATAGGAATAAACGACATGAAGCAACCATAGATTGCCACGCTATCGCTCGCAATGACATGGTTGCTTCAGACCCCGACGAAATCCCCGCTGCCTTGATGACCTGCCACCATTGCGTCCGCTATGCCAACGGCATGTGCAGCCGCGAAACGGGGCAAAAGGCCACGCCATTGTACATCCGTAACGGCGACAACACCTTCCGCCTCGAATTCGATTGCAAGAATTGCCTGATGAAAATCTACGTTTAGCTATTTCACGCAGAATTATGGGATTTTTGGGAATCTGACGGACGATGGTTGGGGGCACTTTACGCTTCCCATAGTTCTGCGTATTCTGCGTGAGAAAAACCAACCGATAACGGCCTCACCATCTCCAAGGTTTTAGTTGCCAGTTTTTCTCTTCTCTACAAATCATCATTATCACAAAACAATCATCATTTTATGATGAAATTGGAAAAAAATGTAATTTTGCGGTGTGAACGAACAAACCATAAAACGATGCGTACCATAAACATTACTCAATTTAGGGCTTCCGAAACAGCAGGTGCCAAAAAAGCAAAGTCTTATCCCAAGGCTCCGAAAGGCTGCATTTCTTTGGAAGAGTTCAGCGACAAATTGGAAGAAGCCATTTTGAAGAAACTATGAAACACTACACCGTTTCTATCAGCAATGCCGTTCTGGATGACATTGATTCCATTTCCGATTTCATCATTTCCATTAGCACTCCTGAACACGCCATCAAATATAAGAACCAACTGATTTCTGAGATAAACACGCTCTGTTATTTGGCTGATACCATTGGATTTACACAATGGAAGGCTGCCAAGAAATTCCATCCGAAGGCCAAGCGCCTCATTACGAAAAACAGAAAATGGAATGTGATTTTCCATACCGATGGCGAGTTTGTGATTGTTGATAAACTGATTCCGTCAAAAATGATTAAAGGGTAACTTATATGAACCTCTTCCAACTCTTCAAAAACATCCGGCCTTTCGTAAAGCCTTACAAATGGCTGGTTCTCATCACCTTAATCTTGACCCTCATCGGCTCATTGATGGCTCAGGTCAATGCCATCGTGCTCGATTGGACGGTCGATAGCATCAACGGCCTCATCACCGAGGGCGTCAATTGGGGCGCGCAGGCCATCCGCATCATCACCATCATCAGCGTCGTCTTGCTCGGCAAGGAAGTGCTGTCGGCGCTCATCACCTATGCGCAAAACTACTACGGTGAGCGGATGCGCATCTTCGTCAGCCGCGACTTGGCCCAAAGCGTCATCGAGAAAGTGCTGACCTTCAAGATGGCCTTCTTCAATTCGGGCGACAACGCCACGGGCAAGCTGCAAGCCCGTATCGACCAGGGTGTCAGTTCGTTGTCGCGCACGGTGCAGAATTTCTTCATCGACCTCTTGCCGCTGTTCACGAGCGCACTTTTGGCCTTGATACTCATGTTCGCCGCCAACGTCTACGTCGGCTTGGTCGCCTTGGCCATCGTGCCGATCTACTTTTGGATTACCGTCCGCCAAGCCCGCAGGTTGAAAGGCTGGCGGCGCGAAATGCGTAACCACCTCGAAACCAAGAGCCAAGGCATCAAGAACATCATCGACTCCATCAACGTCATCAAGAGCTTCAACCGCGAAAAGATTGAGGCACAGAAACAGCTTGACATTCAGAACCAAGTCACTGAAAACCAGATGAAAACCCGTCGCGTGGCGTTCTATTACAACGGCGTGAAGAGTTTCGTGCGCCAGGTCGGCACGGTGTTGGTCATCATCCTGACGGCCTACCTTGTATTAATAGACTACCCCGGCATGACCATCGGCAAGATCATGTACCACGTCATGCTGTTCAGCAACGTCATCGCGCCCATCACGCAGCTGCAGCGCATCTTCGACGACGTGAACGACGCGCTCATCTACGCCGAGGGCTTCTTCAGCATCCTCAACTCAGAAAAAGAGGTGGAGCCGTCGGGCAACTACCGTCCTGAAAAAATCCACGGCAAGTTCGAAATCAAGCATGTCGATTTCACCTATCCCAATGGAAACCAAGCCCTTTTCGACGTGAACATGACCATCGACCCAGGCAGGATTACCGCCCTCGTCGGACTGTCGGGCGCGGGCAAGAGTACGATTGTCAATTTGTTGGACAAGTTCTACGAGCCGCAGGTGGGACAAATCCTGTTGGACGACATCGACCTCCGCGAATACGACACGCAATACCTCCGCGAAAACATCGGCCTTGTGCTGCAAAAGAACCACATCTTTGACGGCACGATTGAAGAAAACATCCTCTACGGCAACCCCAACGCCACGCATGAGGAAGTGGTTGAAGCCGCCAAGAAGTCGTACATTTACGACCAAATCATGGAGCTGCCGAAGCAGTTCGAGAACAAGGCCTCCGACCTTTCGGGCGGCCAGCAGCAGCGCATCGCCATCGCCCGGATGTTCCTCAAGAACCCGCCCATCATCTTCTTGGACGAACCCACCGCCAGCCTCGACGCCATCGCCACCGAGCAAATCAAGAACAGCCTTGACGCCATCAAGAAAGACCGCACCGTCATCATCATCTCGCACAGCATTTCGCAAATCATTGACAGTGAGATGGTTTACGCACTCAAGACAGGTCATGTCGAAGAGTCCGGCGACCCCGACAGCATCTACAAGAAAGGCGGTATCTACAAGGACATCATCGACGCTTCGGCGCGAAGCTTGAACATCGAGAAGATTGCGCGAACGATTGACGACAAACGTTGAGTTACAGTGACCGCAACGAAACCGCGAATCCGCCGCAAGGTGCCATCTTCAGCTTCAGTTCCGATTTGGCCGTCACCGTCTTTTTTGTAATGGAGTAGGCTTGTGCGTTGTAATGCTCATCAGGAATGCCGCTGGCATCTTTGGCATCACAATAAATCGTGGCCTCGTATTTCACGCCGGGTTTCAGGAAGTCTAATTTCACCGTGACTTCGCGGGCGTTCTCGTCGGTGATGCCGCCCACATACCACACATCGTGAGGCTCGGCGTGCCAAAGGTCCTCAATCGTGGCATCGTTGGACAGAGCGTACACAAACTTAGTGGCATTGGAAACCACGTCTTTCTTGCCATCAGCCAGCGTCCCGACACCCTCGGCGGCCTTATTCAAGGTGGCGAGTTTCGGGTGGCGAGCCGTCACGATGTAATCGCCAGGTTCGGCTGCAAGGTATAAGGTCTTGTCCCAATCGACGGCCACATCCTTGATAAACTGGAAGGCATCCATGAACTGCGCGTAATGCTCAGGGAAGTCGGCGGCCATCTGCAAAGGCGAATAGAAAGTCACATACAAACCCAATTGATTGCAAATGGTGGTTTTCATTTTTTGTCCCCACGGCACAATTTTGCCCATGTCAGTCTCGAAGATACCGGGCGTGTAGTCCATCGGGCCGCCTTGCAAGCGCGTGAAGGGCAAAATGGTGGTGTGTCCAGGGTTGATGCGCTCACGGAACTCGGTACCCATCGCGCTCTCGTTGCCGATCATATTGGGCCAAGTGCGGCAAAGGCCAGTGGGCCTAACCGCCTCGTGCGAATTGACCATAATGTGGTGCTTGGCCGCCTCCACGATGGCGTAGTGGTAGTGGTTGTTGATGGGCTGGCTGTAGTGGCCTTCGCCGAAGGGGATGATGGTGCCCACATAGCCGCCTTTCACGGCGTTGTAACCATATTGGTTCATCAGCGTGTAAGCCTTTTCCATCCAACGCTCGTAATTCTGCGTGGAAGCCGAGCTTTCGTGGTGCATGATGAGGCGGATGCCCTTCTCGTGGGCGTATTTGTTCAAGGCGGGCAGGTCGAAGTCAGGATAAGGCGTAATGAAGTCGAAGACGAAATCCTTCTGCTTCGCATACCAGTCCTCCCAGCCGATGTTCCAGCCTTCGATGAGGAGGGCATCAAAACCGTTGGCGGCAGCAAAATCGATATAACGCCGCACGTTGGCGTTGTTGGCACCGTGGGTGCCGTTGGGTTTGGCATGAGCATAGTCGGTCTCCCCCAGTTTCACCGAGGGGAAGTCGTTGGTATAAGACCATGTGCTCTTGCCCGAAATCATCTCCCACCACACGCCCATGTATTTCACGGGGTGGATCCACGACACATCCTCCAAGGCGCAAGGCTCATTGAGGTTGAGGATGAGGCGTGAAGCCAAAACGTCAGTGGCCGAAGCGCAGACCATGACGGTGCGCCAAGGTGTGACGCAAGGGGCTTGGATACGGCCTTTATAGCCCGTGGCATCAGGGCAGAGAAAGGCGCGGAATACCATGTTTTGTTCGTCGAGGTCAAGGTGCATGGTAGGGAAGTCGAGCGTGGCGGCCTCGTGGATGTTGAGGTAGAGGCCATCATCGGTCTTCATCTGCAGGGCGGTCTGAACGCCTGTGGGCGAAAATGCCGTCCAAGGCCAGCCACCGTCTTTGTGGCCAGCATCCCACAAGTCACGGATTTGCGATAGCCGCGACTCGGTATAGTTGTATTCCTGCGTGTCGAGGTCGCCAGGAATCCACCAAGCCTTGTGGTCGCCCGCCATGGCAAACTCAGTCAGTTCTTCCTTGATCCAGAAGCAAACCAAGGCGTTCTCGATGGGGAACTCATAGCGGAAACCAAGGCCGTCGTCATAAATGCGGAAACGGATTTGCATCACCGTGGCCCGCTTCTCCGTGGAGTGGTCCATACTCTCCACAGAGCCAACGGGTTGCTCCAAGGTGACGAGCATCTCGTTGTAGTGGTTGCGGATTTGATCCTCTTCGCCCCAGACGGGTTCCCAAGTCTCGTCGAAGGTGCTGTATTTCGTGTCCTTCAGCACAAAGGCATGGGCGAGGTCGTCGCGCCATTCAAGGGTGAAGCCCATCTTGGAGGGCAGCACGATAGGTTTCCCAGCGCGGTCGAGGGAATACTGTGGAATGCCATTGACGACTTCGAATTTCAGTTCCAGTTGGCCGTTGGGGCTTTTGACAGTGACGGGGTTGGCGTTGAGCTTTGAGAAGACTCCTAGAGCCAAACAAAAGAGGATAATGGTGAGTTTTTTCATGTTTGTAGAATTTATATTGATGGGGACAAAAATAGGGAAAAAAACATTGTCAACTTCAAATAGCCGTATATTGTTATCGTGTTGTACAAATAATAAGAAAACAACTATGATTTACGGATACATCAGAGTAAGCAGCGACAAACAAACAGTCGAGAACCAACGTTTTGAAATCAACAACTTTTGTCAACGGGAACAACTGCACATCGATGGCTGGATTGAAGAAACCATCAGTGGAACGAAAAACTACGACAAACGGGAATTAGGGCGACTTTTGAAGAAGGTGCAGAAAGACGACCTCATCATCTGTGCCGAGCTTTCGCGCTTGGGCAGAAGTCTTTTCATGATCATGGAGATTCTGAGCCTCTGCATGAAAAAGGAATGTCGGGTTTGGACCATCAAGGACAATTATCGGCTTGGCGACGACATCCAAAGCAAGGTTTTGGCTTTTGCTTTTGGACTGTCGGCTGAGATTGAAAGGAACTTGATTAGCCAGAGGACGAAAGAGGCATTGGCAAGGAAAAAAGCAGAAGGAGTTCAGCTTGGTCGTCCCAAAGGTGCAAAATCAGCGAAAGAAGCGTACAAGTTAGGCAAAAAAGAAGAGCTTATCGTTAGGCTTCGCGAAGAGGGTGTCTCGTTCAACAAAATCGGCAAACTTCTTCACGTCCATCGCGATACCGTTAGACGGTTTTATCACACCTTTTTGGATAAAAAAGAGTAAGCATTTGAAGGAGCAATTTTGTAAAGCAGACATCATCTGTATGCGGCTTTGCTACCAGTGACAGTTGGGTTATCTTATCGCCGATAGAACAAAGCATTAAACGCAAAATCGAGGCTATTGGAATTCCCTTAAAAGATTGGGATATAAATATTTACAGAGGTGTTTTAACAGGATGCAACGAAGCTTTCATTATTTCTGGAGAAAAAAGAGAAGAAATCTTGCAAAATTGTGCCACTGAAGACGAAAAAAAGCGTACTGCTGAACTTATTAGACCGATTCTTCGTGGTAGGGATATCAAACGTTATGGCTATGAATGGGCAAATCTGTATCTCATAGCAACCTTTCCTTCAAGGCATTACAATATAGAAGACTATCCTGCCGTCAAAGAATACCTATTGTCGTTTGGCATGGAACGCCTAGAACAAACAGGAAAGAAATATACTATTGACGGACAGCAAGTTGCAGCAAGAAAAAAGACTAATAACAAATGGTTTGAAACTCAGGATTCGATAAGCTATTGGGACGATTTTAATCAGTCAAAAATCATTTATCCAAACATGACGAAGTACATGCCTTTTGTCTTTGATTCAAATCAATTTGTCACAAACCAAAAGTGTTTCATTGTTACAGGTACAAATCTGTCTTTTCTGACTGCCTTTTTGAATTCTTCTTTATTTAAGTATTGTTTTCGTGATTCTTTCCCAGAACTACAAGGTGGAACAAGAGAATTAAGCAAAATATTCTTTGATAAAATCCCTGTATTTCTGCCAAATAAAGAAATAGAAAAGAGATTTTCCCAATTGGTCAATGACATCCAAGCAGACTATTCGATTGATAAAGCAAAACGAATAGATGAAGAAATATTTGCGATTTATGGATTAACTGCAGTGGAGCAGAAGCAAATTGGTTATATTGAAATAACATAGCGGACGATTTTTTTAAGCCTAAACTGTTCTATGCAGACATTACACAGGAATTAAATTTTGCCTTGTGCAGTGATGTGATGTTTTGCAACAACACGACGTATTTTCTGATCTCAGATGACCCATCTATCTTGCCTCAACTGCAGCACTATCTCAATTCAAAACTTCTAGACTGGTATTATCGTACTCTATCAGTTCAATTAGGTGAAAAAGCAGTTAGGATGTTCTCCATTTATGTGCTGAACATTCCCATTCCAAAATCATTACAAAAAGATATTTACAAAGCATATTCGCTTACCAATGATGAGATTAACTATATAGAAAAGAGATGTAACTAACAGTTTTCAATCGCTTCAATTTCAGCTGAATTAAAGCCATACGATTTGTAAAGCCACAAATTGATTAGTTGTTGTCTATCTGAACTGTAATCCAAGGATTGTTGCTTTACTAATTCAGACAAAGGCTGTATTTCGGCCTCACAAATAGGTATAGGAAACTTGATTAGCGATTGGATGTTAAGCATGATGTCCCCCGCTCCTGTAGTGTCGCTGTTTTGGTAGATAAAATACTTGCCCACAGTGCTACAAAGAAATGCCATAATGTATTCATTGTATCGACCAGCCTGAATAAAACTTGCGGGTGCTGTCAGGAATGTTCCTGCTTCGACGATAGCAAAAGTTAGATTCCGGCCAACGGCTTTCCAACATATTTTCGGCTTAAAGAAATCGTCCAAATAAGCACAGTTGCGAAGATTGTATGGGGTTACTCCTTTATCGTCTCTCTTGCTAATTTTGTCCCAATAGCAGTCGAGATGTTGCTTGATAGCGGGATAATCATTAATATCAATGGGCGGTATTTTGCCTTTAATGCCATTATGGGTATTAATAAGCCAAAGGTCAGCCCACTCATATCCATACCTCTTTATGTCACGGCCTCTCAATATCGGTCGTATTAGTTCAGCCGTCCTTTGGCGTTCATCATCAGTTTGGCAGTTGGCGAGTATCTCATTTCGTTTCTCGGTCGTTATGATAAAAGCGTCATTAAAGCCCGTCTTTATTCCGTAATTGATGTTAATATCCCAATCTTTCAAAGGAACGCCAACGGTTTCGATTTTCTTTTTAATGGACTGTTCAATTGGAGAAAGAATAACCCAACTGTTGGAATCTGAGAAGTCGCAAACCGAGTGCTGCTGCCGAACAAAATCGCTCAAATTCTTTACGCTGTCTTTGTTCTGCTTATTGGTGACAGCGCAAACGGTCTCATGCTTGTTGCTTGACTTGGAGAAAAGGAGAATGTTGGTATCTACTGTGGCGCTCTCGAAAACCTTCACTCCGGCAAAGTCAATGAGCAATTTGGGGTCGGTTTCCTTTGCAAAGAAGCCGCGTGTTTTCTCGCCATATCCTGCACGCATCCATTTGTTGGAAGTGATGTAGCATAAATGTCCATCCTGTTTCAGAAGTTGATGGCCTCTTTCATAAAACAAGCAATAAATGTCGCCTGTGCTGGCAAAAGTTTTGAATCCGCAAGGTTGGTACAACTTACCCAACTTACCCCCGTCGTTCTGCAACTGGATATATGGCGGATTGCCAATCACAATATCAAAACCATCGGTCACGCCAAACATCCATTCGGAATCAAAGAATGGACTTGTCGCGTTTTGGTCGTATGGGTTCCATTCAGCCATTTGCTTGGCATCTTCGGGCGCAAAATCGTTGTCGTCAGTTAACAATCCAGCCAGTTTTTTTCTCAATTCATCGTCCTGCTTACGCAAACGTTGTTTGGCAGAAGCTGTCTTAGCTTTGAAATGTTCGTGTCTGACATTGCGCAAAGCATCCTTAGTTGGGGCGATTTCAGGATTTTCAAACAGCGAGCCAACAAATTCACCTTCTCTTATCTTACGCAATCCAATCAACGAGTTGGCTGTCACGAATTTCGTTTCAAGGTTCGGCAATGTGGGTATGCCAAAATTGGGTTTCGAAGCATCTTTCTCACAATCGCAAATCAGAGAGATGAAGAAGCGAAGTTTGGTGATTTGGGCCGCTATGCTTTGTATGTCGCTGCCATAGATGCAGTTTTCGATAATGTTCAATTTAAGTTCGTATGTGGTCTTGTCGGTTTCAATTTTTTGCAACAATTCCACAATCCGATTCAGCAACCCCATTGGGAAGGCTCCTGAGCCACAAGCTGGATCAAGAATCTTCACGCTTTTCAGTTTGCCAGCGATTAACTGATAGTCAGACCAATGCAATTCATCAGGAACGAAATCATCCCTAAACATAGACCGAACAAGAGGTGTATCTCCCAAATAGGCAATCAGGCTTTCGTCCACCATGTAACTGACAATCTCTCGCGGTGTATAGAACGAGCCACTTTGGTTACGGGCAGTTTCTTTTGTCTCAGGGTTGTAAGCGCCAAGTAGATTTTCAAACACTTTTCCCAACAATTCGGGGTCAAGTGCCACTTGTTGTTCATTGGGGGTGTTTTCCTCAATGGTAAAGTTATAGCGCTTCAATATGCTGAGCAGACCTTGCTCTGGTTCAAAAAAGAACTTGTTGGGGATAAACGCCCGATGACGGTAGCGGCCATTCGCAAACTTGAAGTCATTTCGAGAAAATCCATCGTAATTATACGGTGTTTCCACACCGTCAATCTTCTTGGTCTTGTCAAGACATTCAAATAATCCGCCATTCAAAAAGGGAACTTCGGAAAACAATTGGATTATATCTTCTTCTCCCAAATTGAACATTTCAGCATACCGATAAAGCGTTTTTACATCGCGTTGTCCCTTTAACTTGGCAAATCCACGTTTTCCTTCTTCATCTTCAATGGCTCGGTTCAAAGTGGCAAAAAACAAGTTTTGAAGAATGGCGTTGTAATAATTGCCTTGTTCGGTACTTAACGGATCAAAGTCGGTCAATATCTTTTGCAAATCCGTTTCTTCAAAAAGACAATTGGGCACGAGTCCTTTTTGCTTGATGAACCAGACAAACATCAGCCTCGTGATAAGCCTAATGATCTTTTTGTCAATATCTTCAAAATCGTCATCAACAGTATCTGTGTTATTAGGGAAATAAATACCGGAGTTGGGATTAACAGCTCTTTGATACCAATCGAACAACTCGTTGTAGAATTCCTTCGTTAAAGCTTCGACAGAGAAAGCCTCTTTTACATCATCCAAAATAACCGTTTCAGCATCTATCAACTTTTTCAATCGCCTTGCCGACGTCGTGCAAGGCTCATTCTCGCCCAGCAGGAAAGTATAGCGTTTCGGGGCGGTGGCTTTTGTTACAAACTCGCCGTCTTCGTTGAGCGAGGTTTGCTTTGAAACGAAAGTCAAGCGGTAATCGGCTTGGTCTTCAGAATAGTAAAACACTAAAGCTCCGTGGGTAATGTCTTGGTCAACATACTTGATGGCAATGTCGCGCAAGCCTTTCCTGTTTCGCGCAATCTTGATGTTGTCGGCCACCTCAAACTTGAACAAGCCCAAGGAACGGCCATCGTCAAGGCGAATCACT
>JAFSJF010000090.1 GCA_017439405.1 Bacteroidales bacterium | reverse complement strand
CTGCTGGGGGCCACAAGTGAATTGGTGATGGTTGCTGACGTGTTTTCATTGCACATTCCGACGATTCCCCCACAGAATGTGGTGCCGTACGAGTTGGTATGGGCAACAGTGGCGGCAAACGAACCGTCGAAAACGCAGCCGTTGATGGTGACGTTTCCGTTGTTTGACGCAACAAGTCCGCCGTGATTGTCTATGTCCCCTCTGCTGCTGGAGATGGCTACAGAGCTGCTACAGGATATAAGGTTCAGCGAGCCAGCCACTTTACCCACGATGCCGGCGGCACACATGGCGGAGGTAGTGATGGCGCCTGTCGTCTTGAGGTTCCTGATGGTGGCGTTATTGACGTAGCGGAACGGGGCCGTCACGGCATATTCCGTGCTATAGCTGACGGTCAGCGTGTGGCCGTCGCCGTCGAACAAGCCCCGAAACGAGTTGCTCTCACTGCTGCCTGCCATCTCCGATACAATGATGTCGCTGGTCAACTTCACATAATTGTCGCTAAAGGTGAAGCCGATGTTCACTGCGGAGCAAAATGTGCTCCATTCACTTTGACTGCCGATTTCGAGGAGCGTGAGCAAGTTGAATGTAAGGCACGCACGGACAGGAACAGTTTGGGCGTTAGACACGAAGCCAGACCAACCCTGGATCTCTTGGATAATAAGTCCATTAACTCCAGATTCATCCGTCTCACTTGACCAATAATAAGTAAGCATGTCTGTACCGCCAACGCTGCTGAATCCCTCGAACAAGGCCTCGCCGCTACCAGCGGCACTGATCATCTTGTCCCATTCGCTCTTGCTGGCCAGTTTCCAAGTTCCGCCTACGACGGGCATGCTTGTATTCTTGTTGTTGCAAGCAGTTATTCCATCAGCCTGTGTATACTGTCCCTCATCGCGCAGTGCCAGAGCCAGACCCGCTTTGTTCGACTCGTCAATGTAGATAATCTTGGCCGCGGCCGTCTTGCCGTCAGCCGTTGCGGCCGCCACGTTGTCGTAGATGGTGCCGTCAGTGCAGACCACACGGTTTTTGTCGCTGGCCGTGCAGTAGATACCGTTCTGCGCCCACGCCGTCGGCCCGAAGGCGAGCAGGGCGAGGAGCGCCATCATGGCGCCGCGTTGGGTGTTTTTGCGCTTTTTGGCCACAAGGTAGGCCGTGCCAAGGCCGGTAAGCAGGGCAATGCCTCCGCCCAAGGGGGCGTCGGCATCGTCGGTGGAGCCATGCGAGCCGGGCAGGTTGATGAGGCCGCCGTTGGGAGTGTTGTGGTCATTTTCTTCCGTTTCCGGACCGCGACCAAAAAGACCGCTGTTGCTTTGTGCCGACGCGACGAGGGTCAGCCCAAGCAGAATTGCGATTGTTGCTGTTGTTTTTGTCATCTTTTTGTGATTTTGTTTGCTTTGTTTTATAACCTATTTCGCTGAAAAAAATGCAAAAGTAAGCAAACTTCCCCAAGCGCGAAGCCGCCTGAATGCCTACGGCATTAGGTTTTGCAGATTTCGAGACAAGTTTTGCAGATTTTGCAAAAATTGCAGATTTTGAAACTGTGTTTTTTGCAGATTTTGAAAGTCGGGACGTTGCTTACTGGGCCGTTTCGTGCATCCAAGCGGTCACGGTTTGCCCCATGCGCTGCTTGAAGGCCGCGCTGAAGGTGCTGTAGCTGCGGTAGCCGCTCTCGTTGGCGAGTTGCTGGGCCGTGAAGGACTTCCCGGCAGCGGTAGCCTCGCGACAGAGATTCACGAAGTGGTCGATGCGCAGGTTGTTGATATAGGTGTTGTAATGGATGCCCTGTTGGGTGAAATACTGGCTGAGATAGAAGCGGTTGGTGCCAATGGCTTGTGCGAGTCGGAGCAGGGTAAGGTCGTGCTGCAAGTATAGCTTCGTGCGCACGCAATGCTCTTCCAAAAGTTGTTCGATGTTGGAAGGAATGTCCACTGTCTGATGCGCTTGTTGTGTCTCTGGTTCCAATTGTTCTGGTTGCTCCAATTGTTCTGGTTGTTCTGTCGTTGCGCTCTCCAGTTGTGGCAGCGTCTCGATGCGCCACAGCAGGAATCCGAAAAGCGGGATTTCGACGGCTTGCACGATAAAGCTGATGGTGATGTTGTCGTCAACAAACCTATAGAAGATAATCAACAGAAAGACGACGATGATCAGCAAATGGCTCAGCCGTACCTCCTTGTTCTCCAAGTCGGCGTAATTGTCGCGCAGCCACCGCCCATATTGCCTGATGGCAAACACCATATAAAGGGTAAAGAGCAAGTAAACCGACATAAAGTATGCGACGGCGATGCTTATGAAACGACTGTTGGGATGGATGATGTAAAGCACCCCCAATGCCACTAATGGTATCGTTGCCAATAGGATAGGCCAAACGGGCCGCTTGCGGTCTTGGAGCATGGCGAGCAGCGTGCCAGGGATAGTGGTCAGCAACGCCACAAAATCGAACATGGCCGCCAACACAAAACTCACCGAACTGGTCGAATCGGAATAGATGTAGCAAAGAAGCCACCAAATATGGCCAAAAAACAACATGGCAAATAAAGCCGAAATCCAGCGGCGCAGTCGCAACGGCGGCGAAACGTCGGGCTTGAAGGCGTTGCCTTTGCGCAGGCAAATGTAGAGGCAGGCGATAAGCGATGCTATCGTGACTCCGCCGTAGAGCATGACAAATGTTGTGTGCTCAAGTATCTCATGTTGGCCCATGTCGGTCGTGCGGTTTTCGTCAAAAATTCACTGCAAAGGTACAAAAATCTGTCCTTGCGCCCACTTTCCTTTTTGCAAATGCCGAGGATTTCCCGAAAAAGTTGTAATTTTACCGACTCAAACGCGAACAATGAACAGACTGACGTTCATCGGAATGGTTGTATTGGCTCTTGCGGCGTACTCCTGCCAGAAGCCCGTCGAATATCCCATCGAGCCGCGCATTGCCTACGAAGGGTGCGCCTACCTCTTCAATGCCGACAGCACCTTCAGCGGCCAGGTGGTGGTGGCGTTGGAAAGGAATTCGTTGGAGAAGGGCAGCTTGAGCGCGGTGTTCAACACGAGATAGACCGCCATTCCTCCAAGCAATCGCGTGACCATGAAGATGGGTTTGCGCGTGTTCTCGAAATGCACGCAATGGTCGTCCAAGAGCGTGGCACCCATGAAACCGATCAGCAGGCCCATCGCGGTGAAGTAATCCGCACTCGTGCAGAAGAAGAAACCGGGGATGGCGGTGAACAGCAGGATGCCGTACAGCGTGAGCGTGTCCTGCAAAAAACTAAATACGAGCAAAATGAACGATTACAAAACCATCGACCTGCAGGAGTGGACCTGCCTGAACAAAGAAGGAGACCAGGGTAGCGGTCTCATTTACACCAACCCGAAGGAGCCGGATGTCCTACTGAAGACCAGCCGTCGTGCCGAGGAAGCCTCGCGCGAGAGAACGGTCAAGGAGTTCCATACGGCCAAGGCCGTTTATGATTTGGGCGTCCCCACGCCCAAGATGCTTGAAATCGTCAAGATGGGCGACCGCCTCGGATTCAAGTCCGAATGGCTAAAGGATAAGAAATCCTTTGCCCGACTTGCGGGAGAGAACCCCGAATCCATTGATTCTCTGGCCGCCCAGATGGCCGCAAGCGCACATAAGCTGCACGCCACGCAGGCGCTCGGAAGCGAATGGATCCCTTCCATGAAGGAAGTGATGCTGCAGGCCGCGAGCAGCACGCTGATGGTGGAGGGAAAAGCCAAGGAAGCGCTGGAGCGTTTTGTGGAAGGCTTGGAGGATGCGCCCACCCTTCTTCACGGGAAATTCAACTTCACCAACATCATCGTGGAAAACGGCAAGACCTACTGGATTGACTTGAGTCATGCCGCCCACGGGCTGCCCATGTTTGACCTGGGTCACTTCTACCTGTACTGCCATTATTTCGCCAAAGAGGACCGGGTGAACAACATCGCCCACATGAACCAGGAGCAAATCCTTGTGTTCTGGAACCGTTTCGCCTTCCATTACAACGGCCCGGATGGGATAGACAGCTTCGAGGCGCAGTGCAAGCGCTTCGCCGGTCTGGCGCTCGTTATGATTGGATATACCGCGGTACTCACAGACCCGGAGCGGGGATACCTTGGAAAATTGGCCGCCTACCTACTGCAGTAAAAAGTCGCCGAAAAAAAATCAGAAGGTCGCGGACTGGCCGCGACCTAATGCGCTCGAAAACCTGTGTTTCCTCATATCGCAAACCGTTTACATTTTTGCAAAAAAACAGGTTCTCTTTCAAACAGACCGGCCCAAAGGCATGACCGGTCAGTTTTTGCAAGTTTTGAAAGCCTGATTGGCGATATTTCATGCTACACAGAAAAAGGTCGCCCGTTTGGACGACCTTCTTCCTTAAACCCCATTTGAGGAAGATTATTACTTCTTCAGTTTGCCCAAACGTGCAGTCACCTTATAGGTGGTCTTTGAGTAGATGTCAGTGCCAAGAACAGGAGCGTGACGATAAGTCTCCACTTGAGGATAGATAACCACGTCATAGCCAGGGTTCTTTTGCATCATGTTGTACAGGGCATAGTTGGCTCCCGTGGGAATCGCCATTCCAACGAAAGGAATGGTTGTGCCAACGCTGGTGGTCTCACCAATCTCCTTGGTGCCAAAGAGGTGCTGCCAGTCAATGCCGATTACGCGGACGACGGTTGCTTCACCCGTCACTTGGTCAGAGAGGTTGAAATCTTCTGCATGATACTCAACGTAGCTGTTGGGTGTCTTCATGCTGTGGGTGTAGGTGTGGCAGCTGCTCATGAACAACATTGCGATGCCGCACATTAAAAACAGTCCTAATTTCTTCATGATACTTGAGTTTTAGTTGTTTGATTTGTTGATTATAGGTATGATTTGTTGTTAATGGGGTCATTGTTTAATTTGCAAAGATACGACTTTTTCCGAATACGATACCTCTTTTTTTGAAATTTATCGAAATTCAAGAAAACCAACAAGTTAACTTGGGATAAGCAAAAGAACTGCCCCAAAACGAAGCAGTTCTTTCATGTTGCTTCTAATTTAAGGTGTCGATTACATCATCAGGAACGACATCATCACACCAGCCGCGACAGCCGAGCCGATAACGCCTGAGACGTTAGGAGCCATGGCGTGCATGAGCAGGTGGTTCGACGGGTCGTATTTCTGACCTTCCACTTCGACGACGCGAGCGCTATCGGGCACAGCCGAAACGCCAGCGGCACCAATCATCGGGTTGATCTTCTCCTTCAGGAAGAGGTTCATGAACTTGGCACCGAGCAAGCCGCCAGCGGTGGCCACGCAGAACGAAAGGGCACCGAGGACGAAGATCTCGATGGAACTCATGGTCAGGAACACGGAGGCTTGCGTCGAAGCACCCACCGTGAGACCCAAAATCATGGTCACGATGTCAATCAACGGGTTGGATGCGGTGTTTTGCAAACGCTTCACCACGCCCGACTCCTTGATGATATTGCCGAAGAACAGCATACCCAGCAGCGGCAGGGCCGTGGGGCTGATGAAGGTGGTCAGGATGAGGCCGACGACG
>JAFSJF010000089.1 GCA_017439405.1 Bacteroidales bacterium | reverse complement strand
TCCTTATCGCAATGTTGGCGGCTTGCCATCCCACCTCCCGCGATGCACGGCAAACCGCCCACGATGCCTTGGAAAACGCTCGCATCCAGCTGGATTCGGGCAACAAGGCGGATGCCATGCGCTTGTTCAAGGAGGCGGAGCGTTACGGTTTATCCGCCAATGACCCCCTGACGGTTGCCCACGCTCGACTCAATATCGCGCATTGTTTGGGCTATTATGCCGACAAAGAAGACGTTGTTTCATTGTTGAAGTTTGCCGCAGAGGGCTTTGGCGAAGACTATGCCGACCGTGCCGAAGCACTGAGGGAGTTGGGCGATTTCTATCAGTTCCACAAGCAATTTGATAGTGCAGCGTATTATTTGGACCAGGCCATGAGCTATGCCGACCGAAGCGGATCTGCCGAAACAAAACGCAATGTCTTGTCTGCCTTTCATACCATGTATTTCAGTGCAGGAGAGTACGAAAAGTCAGCCGATTATCTCAACCGGTTTTGGCAAGCCTCGATGGCTGACGCCGACGACAATGTGCTGATGTATTATTATCATGACATGGGGAACATCTTTTACGAGTCAGGCAACTTGGATTCTGCGGACTATTATTACAGCCGTTTGGAGGAACTTGTATCCCAAACCGAACCCAACGCGGATACTTGGTTCTATTATGGTGTCCTGTCCGATTTTGCCGAAGAACTCGGCGATTATGAAACCGCCTGCAAATATGGGTGTTTGTATGAAGAAGGCAGCAAACTAAGAGAATTGGAGCAAAAGGAGAACAATCTTGCATTGATCAGCCATAAATACGACAGCGAGGTGATGCGGAACGAATTGAACCGCAAAATTATCATCAAGCAGCGTATCATCGTCATTGTCAGTTTGGTGGCGACTTTGGTTTTGGCGGCGTTGTTGGTCTCGCAAATCCGTTTGGCACGAAGGCGCAAACGCGAGGCCGAAATCAATGCCGAGCTTTTCCACTTCAAGCAGCAGAACGATGATTTGGCGCAAAAGCACGCCGAGCATGAGCAAATCCAGCAAGATTATGCCGGACGTCTTTCGGAGGCCTTAAAGAAGGAACAGCGGATTATGTTGTTGTTAGACAACTATCTGAATAGCGGCAAAAAGGCCAATCTCCTCAATGATTTGGAGACCTCCGTTTACGGCGACAAGGACCATTGGGAGGCCATGCAAGAAGTGGTTGACCAACTTTATCCAGACCTCGTGGAAACCCTTCGGCGGAAATACCCCGACTTGGACGAGGACGAAAGGAAGTCCTACATCCTCTCTTATTTCAAGCTCTCGCGCCAGGAGGAGGCGGATTACCTTGGAACCACCGTCAATATGGTGGACAAAATTCGCGGAAGACGGCGGAAGAAGATGAGTGAATCCACTTAAATGTTCGTCTGTTTCAAATAAATGTGTATTTTTGCAGCAAAATCAAAAGCAATAAAAATGAGGGATATTGGTTTTTTCGAAGACATAGATTCGCAGGTGCTTGATGTTGCTCCTATGACATCAATGGAGGCACATCTCCGTATTCAAGAAGCGGAACGAGGCATTGCCAATGGCGAGGTTGTGCCTCATGCTAATGTAATAAGTCATTCGTACGAACTACTTGAAAAGTATGCTGGTTGAATGGCATACCAAGGCTCAAGAGCATTGGGAGGAACAGTTGGAATATTGCGCCGATACTTTTGGCGTGAAAGTGGCTTTGGATTGTGTAAAAACAGCAGAAGAAAAGATTGAAAGAATTTGCAAGTTTCCCGAATCAGGGACACTTGAGCCTCTTTTGAAAGACGAGGAATTTACATACCGATTCGTTCATATCCAAAAGCGAATCAAGCTCATTTATCGTTTTGATGAGCGGCAACAAACCATCTTTATTGTGGATGTCTGGAATACCAAAATGCTTCCGCAGCATCTTTTGGACAGGATGAAACAACCATAAAAGGTTAAAATCTTTGGACTTTTCTCAAAGAATGTTTGGAACGACTTTTGATTTATCTCGTTTGTTTTCAGTGTATTACGTTTTATTTGGTTTTGGAATTGTTCGGAATGTCAGTTCAACCGCTTGACAAAGGCGGTAGTTTTGCAGCAGCATTTAAAAACAAACGCTATTACTAATTATTCACAATTCTAAAAACACAGCAAAATGAAGAAAGTGCTTTATCTGCTTGGCATCATGCTCCTTATGGCAGGAGCGGCCAAGGCGCAAGACACCCAGGCCGAAAATGGCCCTGAAATCAAGTTTGAGAAGGTCGTCCATGACTACGGCGACATTCCTTTCAACGGCAACGGCGAATGTGAGTTCCGCTTCACCAACACGGGCAACGAGCCGCTGCTGATCCAGAAACCCAAGTCGAGCTGTGGCTGCACCATCCCTTCGTGGCCCCAAGAGCCTGTCCTTCCCGGCGAGTCGGAGGTCATCAAGGTGACCTACAGGACCAACCGATCCGGCATCATCAACAAGACAGTGACGGTCACTTCCAACGCCCTCAAGAACTCCACCGTGGTGTTGCGCATCAAGGGCCGCGTGCTTGACCAACCTACCGAAGCCCTCCCCGAGAAGGCGAACAGTTTCGGCAACGGTTCTCCTGTCAACAATAACTGATCCGAAGTTTTATTTGGTCATCCTAAAGCCGTCTAATGTTTTCGTTAGATGGCTTTTTTAGGTCAATTCTCAAACTCGTGTTCCAAATCGATGGTTTTTTGCTCGATTTGGAAACTGAGTTTTGATAATGGCTGTCGGTCGCAGCCAACACTTTTCCGTAAAAACTGCTGTCTGTATGCAACGCTATTTGTTTGGATTAGGGGTCAATCACTATATCTTGTAAGCCAATTGATTCGTTCTCTTTAAATGGTGAAAAATTGTTTTTATTGATAATCAATAAGATAAATTGTTTGTCGAAAAATAGTTTGAAAATTAATGTAGTTTATATTATAAACTTATTTATCTTTGCGGCGTCAATTGACTTGAACAACAAATGTCTTACCTTAAACATTAAAAATCATGGAAGAAAAAATCGAAAGAAACGAGGAAATGACAGCGGCAAAAAGTCTTTCCCTCATCACCGAAACCCTTAACAACAGCCGCAGAGACATCCTGCGCAACAACTCCAAGTACTTTGTGCTGTGGGGATGCCTCCTGACAGTCATGTCGTTGGCGATTTACCTGCTTTGGCATTTCACGGGCAGTCCCAAATGGAACTTCCTGTGGTTCGCCATGCCTCTCGGGTATCCCATCGCAGCCTTGATGGGCAGCCGCGACAAGGGTAGGCCCCAAAACGAAATCGGGCGTATCCTAGGTAACATTTGGACCGTTTTCGGCGTGTTTTCTGTCTGCATTAGCGTCATCGCCGTTTCCTGGGTTCCCCTGCATGTAACGCTGCTCATCGTGGTCATGTTGGGCATCGCCGAAAGCATCTCTGGAGCCGTGCTGAAGAATTGGCCTGTCATCATTGCGGGATTCATCCTCGGCGTGGGCGGCGCATTGGTTGCCGTGCTGGTGAAATCTGAGGCTCAATTGCTTCTCTTTACTCTTGGGGGCGTGTTGCTCGCAGCCACTGGATTGACAGTCAAATACCAATACAGATAACCATGTTCCCGAAATTAGACCCACTTCTCCATTCTGAGCTTCGGCTGGCGGTGATGTCCATCCTCGTGGGAGTAGATGAAGCCGACTTCACCTACCTCAAGAAACAGACGGGCGCCACCTCGGGAAACCTCAGCGTGCAGATCGACAAACTCATGGCCGCCGGCTACATCACGGTGGAAAAAGGCTTCAAAGGCAAGATGCCGCGAACCACTTGCCAGATTACGGCGGCAGGTCAGGAGGCTTTCAACAAATATGTAGAATCGCTGAAAGAATACCTTTCAGCAGGCAAATAATCGAAAAAATGAAAAAGATAGTCAAAACCTTTTTATGGAGCGTGCTTATGCTTCTTTTCGGAGCAAGCGCAAGGGCGCAAGTCGACCCGCTTGAACAAGGCGCAATGTCCGTCCGAAAACTTGACGATGGACTTTATTATTTGGAATATAAAGGAGATGACGGCTTCGCCGACCTGATGGAAAATGGCGGCGGACGCAGTGCCACCGAACTGTCAGAATACGTCACGCGTTTCCTCTCAAAGGGTTTCTACAACCCAAAAGGCGGAAATCCCGCACCAGCGAAGTACGGTTGCTCTGCCATGACGGTGCATACGCCGGAAGGCAGCGTCATGATGGGCCGTAACTTCGATTTCACTTCGGCGACTGGAATTGTGCTTCACACGATTCCCGACCAAGGTTATGAGACCTACACTACCTTCAACCTCGATTTCTTCGGTTTCGGGGACGGGTGGGTTCCAGAAGGTTTCAAGAATCAGTATTTAGCACTTTCCACACTGTTTTTCGCCTTGGACGGCATCAACGAAAAAGGATTGTCCGTCGCAGACTTGATGGCAGGTGACACCGCTCAAACTCATCAGGATAGTGGGAAGCCTGCCCTAACCACCACTTCGGCCATCTGCTATCTTCTTAAAAATGCCGCCACGGTAGATGAAGCCTTGGAACTGCTTCGAGGAATCGATATGAACTCGGACATCGGTGCCGCTCACCATTATGCTATTTCCGATGCCACTGGCCGGAGTGTCGTGGTCGAGTATGTTGACAACCAGATGGAGGTCGTTGAATCAGCTGCCGTTGCCAATCACTACTTGTGTGCGTCAAAGCTGAACGTTGGCCTGATAGAAGGAGATCGCAGATATGAATTCTTGTGCAGCCAGTTCGATGCCACTGGAGGCGTGTTGGATAAACAGCAACTCACTCAAGCGATGGCTTCCGTTTCCTTGCCGCCTATGGAAGGTAGGCACATGGGTACAGCTTGGACCCTTGTAATGGACTTGACAAGCCCTGCCGTAACCTATTACTCACGTCGTCATTTCGACAAGCCGCTATACTTTGAATTTGTTCGCAAGGGCGAAAGGTGAAAGCCGTGAAGGAATACATTTCTTGAAAACACTTGTAGGGGCGGTGTATGCCGCCCCTACAAATATAAAATAGGTGCCATGTAAAAGTGGTACGGATTACAAAAATGTTGGTTGCAACCAACACTTTTCAAATAAAAATGTTGCTTTTGGCCAACACTTTTTTGTAAAAACTGTTGGTTATAGGCAACGCTTTTTTCAAAAAAAGCATCAGTTCGGTACCTAAGCTTGTGGTTAATTCAAAATTATTGAATGACATATTCAAGAAAAGTGGTAATTTTGCAGCGTTTCTTGAATAAAATAAAAATGACCTATCTGCAATTTCGGGAGCAATGGCACAAGGTGGGTTGCTTTAATGTGTATCAGGTGCGGTCTGTCGCCCCGCATTTCGACCGTGGCAACCTGACGCGCTGGGTGAAAAAGGGCTATCTTGTACGCCTGCGTCAAGATTGGTACGCCTTTGCCGACTTGTTGGGCGAGGCTGAGTTTTCGCGTTATGTCGCCCAAAAGATATACGCGCCTTCCTATATTAGCTTGCACACGGCTTTGGCCTACTTTGGCATCATTCCCGAGGCAGTGAGCCAGATCACTTGTGTAACATCAAACAGGACAGCGCATTACGAAAACGCTTTCGGAGAATACACATACCACACCATCAAGTCAAGTATGTTCTTCGGTTACAAGCCTGTCGTATTGCCGCAGGGCTATAGCTATTTTTTGGCATTGCCCGAAAAGGCCTTGCTCGACTTGTTGTATCTTTATCCCCAATATGATACCGAGGCCGCTCTACTCGGCCTTCGTTTGGACGATTGGTGGATGCAGGACGGGTTGGAGGTCAATAGATTGCGTGAGTTTTCGGGAAAAGCCGCAAATGTTGCGCTTCAAAAAAGAACTGAGTTACTGCTAAAAACATACCGCCATGATTGAACTTTCCATCAAATTTATTCAACGGCTTACGTAGCGAACAAATCCTGCATTTCGATGAATTTGTGAAAGAGAAATTGAAATAGTGTTTTTGGGAAGGCTGTAATATTGTCATCAGCGAATTGCCGAAATTATTATATTTTGAAGTATATTTTCAAATAATTTCATATTTTTGCAAGGTATATTTCAAGATATTGATATGAATAAGAATGCCATTAAAACCATTATCAAGGAAAAACAGCTGGAAATCAGTAGGTTAAATTTTGTTTGTCGTCCTTTTTCTTATGAAGACAATATGTGCTATGTGAATGTGGGCATCCGGCGTGCGGGCAAGTCCTATTTGTTGTATCAGGATATTCAGGAAAGGGTTTCAGCGGGACAAATCAGCTTTGAGGATTGTTTTTTTGTCAATTTTGAGGATGAACGTCTTGCTGATATCAAGGCTGACGAATTGAACCTGCTCATTGAGTGTTACCAGGAGTTGTTTGGACCGAAGAAGCCGTGGGTGTATTTGGATGAAATCCAAAACATCGAGGGCTGGGAGAAATTTGCCCGTCGGCTTGCAGATGCCAAATACCGAGTGATGGTGACGGGCAGCAACGCCAAGATGCTCAGCAGCCAAGTCGCCACAACCTTGGGCGGTCGTTTCGTCATCCGCGAAGTGCTGCCGTTCTCATGGCGTGAATATTTGGCCTATTATGGTGTCTTTCCTGGCCAGAATTGGGAATATGACCCCGAAGCGAAGTTGCAGGTCCGCCGTCTTTTCGACGATTACTTCTATTTTGGCGGCTTTGCAGAGACTTTCAATTTGGTCGGCAAGCGCGAATGGTTGAACAGCCTGTACCAGAAAATCCTAATGGGCGACATCATCACACGAAACAGCATCCGCAATGATCGTCAGCTGCGCCTGTTGGCGCGAAAAGTGGCCGACAATGTGATGCAAGCCACCGCCATTTCGCGTTTTGGCAACATTATCAAATCGGCAGGGGAGAGTATCAGCACGCCTACCATAAAGGACTATCTGCAATATATGGAGGAAAGCTATCTTGTTTTCTCGTTTCCGAACTATGCTTCACCAGTCTCTGATCAGGAAACGCTACGAAAACGGTATTTCATGGATACTGGTCTGCTGAACCTTTTTATGTTTGAAGGCGAAACCAAGCTGTTGGAGAACCTTGTCGCACTCCATCTGAGAAGGAACTTTTGGAATCCTGACGAACCGATGTTGTTCTATTACAAGCATGGCAATGTGGATTTGGATTTCTATATTCCAGAGGCTAACATGGCGGTTCAGGCATCATACAGCATCCAAGAGGATGCGACCCGCATCCGCGAAGTGAATGCCTTGGTGGACTTCAACAAGGTTTTCAAATTGAGGAAGGCTGTCATCGTTACCTATGACGAGGAGGAAACCATCGAAAAAGACGGCCTGACGATTGAAGTGGTTCCTGTTTGGAAGTGGTTGTTACAGTAAACAATCCCAAAACATTCATTTTTTTGTAATAAAGTTAACCCTTAGTTGTCTAACATGATGAACGTTGCAACGAAAAACGCATTATGAACAACGACAAGGAACATCTGTTTGAACTCTTGGTGCGGCAGCACAAGCGGACCATCTACACGGTGTGCTACATGTTCTCGCGCAACAAGGCCGAAATCGACGACCTGTTTCAGGAAATCCTCATCCGGCTTTGGAACGGCTTCGACAACTACGAGGGACGAAGCACCGCGCAGACTTGGATATACCGCGTCGCGCTCAACACGGCCATCAACCAGGACAAAAAGGAACGACGCCGCATCGAGACTGTGCCGCTGACCGTCGACATCGACCCCTACGAGGCCGACGACCCACGGACGCAGCAAATCCGCGAACTCTACGACCGCATCTCGCGCCTCGACCTCATCGACCGAAGCCTCATCTTGCTTTGGCTCGAAGGCATCAGTTACGACGAAATCGGGGCCATCATCGGCATCACGCCCAACAATGTGGGGGTGAGGCTGGCGCGCATCAAGGAAAAACTGGTGAAAATGTCGAAAAACGAATGAAAGGGAATCATCATGGAAAACAACGAAAACAACAATTTGAGCGAACTCGACCAACTGAAAGCGCAATACGAAACGTTGAAGCAACAGTTTGACCAACAGGAAATTGTCAATGACCGGCTGATGAAGTCGTCCATCAAGCATAGCACCGATTTTTACAGACGCTACCGTTGGAAATCTGCGGTCGGATACCCTGTGGCTGCAATTTTTTTCCTTTGGGTTGTCAAAGAAATGGGCAACAATCGGTCGATGCAGCTGTTTTGCATCCTGTTCTTCTCGATTTGTTTAGCCATAGAGTTATGGATGACACGGAAATTTCGTTCTAAAGCATTGGAAAACAGTGATTTGCTCACTTTATCGAATCATGCCCGGAACTTCAAGAAGTTCTTTTCTTTCTTTACCATTCTCAACTATTCAACGGGTCTCATCCTCGTTTTTGGAGCGCTTTTGGCTTTATTGGGAGATAGGTTGCATTTGCATAACATGACCTCGGTGGTCATCTTGTTTTGTGCTGCCCTTGTGTTTTTCGTTTTTCTTGGTATTTCCGAAATCCGCTATAAGACAAGACCTTGCGACGACATCATCCGCCAAATCGAGGCTTCCGAAATTAACTTAGTCAATAACAAGAAAACAGGATTCACTATGAAACAGAAACTGCTTTGCACGGCCATGCTGGTCGTGTTTCTCGGATTCGATGTTTGGGCTTACCAGATTATCGCGTCCAACCTGAAACTTCCCCCGATGTGGCGGAATGTCACCTACACGCGCTCCGACAACAGTCTCCCCGTGGAGGACGATCTCTCGATTTGGGAGGTCTTTGCCGATACGCTCATCTCCGCCGAGGATGTCCCCGCCTTGACCAAACTATGGCAAGAAGATCCTTCTCTCGTTGTCGCGAAAGGTTATGGCGACGACGGAAAGACCGTGAACCTTTACGCGCTAAAAATGGCCTCACCCGAAGGCCCCTTGGTCAGTTCGAAACGCCTTGGCGGAAAGCCTGTTGTGGAAAAGATCAAAGTGCGAGAACCCAAAGTCGACCATAATGAAGAAACCATCCCTGTGGTGCTTTTCTTGACATCCGAGGCGAAACAACTTTGGAGCGAACAATTCGACCCGAAAGAGGAAAGCAAGTCGATTGACATTGCTCTCGTCGTTGATGGAGTGGTGTATAGGAATTTGAATTTCACTTCCTTGCAAGGCGTTACCAACAACTCGTTCTTCATCCATTGGAAATGGGGGAAAGACAAATTGGACGACTTCTGCGCACGGTTGATGAAACAGTGACTATGGCACGCTTCGCGTCATTGCGAGGAGGAACGACGAAGCAATCCAGACATGAAGCGTTATTCCTGGATTGCTTCGCTCGCAATGACATACTTGCAGAAAAAATTCAATATTCCTCTTGACAGTATCAAAAAAATCCGTACTTTTGCAGTGTTCTAATAGACTAATACACTATGAAATTTAAAGCAACATGCAGATTGTCAGGAGAAAAAAGGATTTACAATTATTTTGGCAAAAATGTAACAAATGCGGACTTTCTGCGTATTACAAACGGGATAACATTGTTTAGGTACACCTAATTAATAAGATATGGCGATGATTCGATTGGAGAAAATAAACAAGACTTACTTCGGTGCCCAGCCCCTGCACGTGCTGAAAGGCATTGATTTGCAGGTCAATGAGGGCGAGATGGTCAGCATCATGGGGGCATCCGGCTCGGGGAAATCGACCTTGCTCAACATCCTGGGCATCCTCGACAACTACGATTCGGGCAGTTACTACCTCAACGGGAAACTCGTCAAAGACCTCAGCGAGAACGAGGCCGCCGACGTGCGCAACCAAACCATCGGCTTCATCTTCCAGTCGTTCAACCTCATCCCCTTCAAGATGGCGATGGAAAACGTGGCCTTGCCCTTGTATTACCAAGGGGTGAGCCGCAAGAAGCGCAACCAGCTCGCCATGGAATACCTCGAAAGGTTTGGCCTGAAGGAATGGGCCGACCACTATCCCAACGAACTCTCGGGCGGACAAAAGCAACGCGTTTCGATGGCCCGCGCTTTGGTGACACAGCCGAAAATCATCCTCGCCGACGAACCCACCGGCGCCTTGGACAGCAAGACCTCCGCCGAGGTGATGCAAATCCTCCGCGAGGTGAACCAAACGGGCATCACTATGGTCATCGTCACGCACGAGCGTGGCATTGCCCTGAGAACCAACAAGATCATCCACCTGAAGGATGGCATCATCGAGAACATCGAAATCAACAACCCCGACCTTATCGACTTCAATAAGGAAATTAAGTGATGGACTTCTGGCGCGAGATATTCATGGCCTTGAGCCGCAACAAGTTGAGGACGTTCCTCACGGGATTCGCCATCTCCTGGGGCATCTTCATCCTCATCGTGCTGCTTGCGGCGGGCAACGGCATCATGAACGGCGTCAGCGAGCAGTTCAGCGACCAGTCCACCAATGTCTATATGATTTATAGCGGCGAGACCTCGATGCCCTTCAAGGGTCACGGCATCAACCGTTCCATCATGTTCAACGACAGGGACATACGTTTTTTGGAAACCGAAGTCAAGAATGTGGACAAAGTTTCGCCACGCATCTATCAAAACGGTTTTGCCAACGTCGGCGACAAGTCGAGTAGCGTTTTCATGAGCGGCGTAAAACCTGTCTTCAAGGATATCAACAACGTCAAGATGGCGGAAGGACGCTTCATCAACGACTTGGATGAGAAAAACAGCGAGAAAGTCATCGTCGTTGACAAGTCGTTGCGCGACAAGCTCTTTGACGATGACGTTTCCCCGCTTGGCCAATTTGTCATCATTAGCGGCATCGCCTACAAGGTGGTTGGCGTTTGTGATGTGGAAGGCCGTTCTGATGGCAGCGGCTATGTGCCTTTTTCCTCTTTGAAGAAAATCACGAGACGAAGCCGCTACTGGATGCTTCATTTCACCGTCAAAGGCTTGGAAACCAAGGAGGACAACGAGGCGTTCACCGAACATCTGCGCACCCAATTGGCGCATCTCCACGAGTTTGACCCCGACGACACCTCCGCAGTTTACATCCGCAGTCGACAAGAGGAATACCTGCAAACCATGAAGATTTTCAACACTTTGCAACTCTTCATCTGGATCATCGGCTTCGCCATGCTCATCTCGGGCATCGTGGGCGTGAGCAACATCATGCGCATCACCGTGAAGGAACGCACCAACGAAATCGGCATCCGCAAGGCCCTCGGCGCCAAGTCGCGCTCGATTTTGGCCTCCATCGTCACCGAATCCCTAATCATCACTACGATTTTCGGCTACATCGGAATGTGGCTCGGCATGGTGGTGGCCGAAGCCGGCGGCAATATCTTGGGCAAGATGCAAGAAGGAAACGCCATTCCCCTGAACATCGTTCCGAGCATCGACATCCGCATTGTGCTGATGGCCACGGCCTTGCTCATCGTCTGCGGCGTGTTGGCAGGCTTTTTCCCTGCCCGCAAGGCCGTGAAAATCAAACCTATAGAAGCAATGAATTACAGATAAAAACCACGCACTATGTTCGACTTCGACGGCATACACGAGATTTGGCAGACCATCACGCGCAACAAGACCCGCAGCTTGCTGACGGCTTTCGGCGTGTTTTGGGGCATTTTCCTCCTCGTGGTGCTTTCGTCAACGGGCAACGGCTTCGAGAACGGCCTGATGATGCAGGTGGAAGGCGTGACGCCCAACACGGGTTTCTTCTTCGTTGATGAGACTACCGAACCCTACAAGGGCTACCAGAAAGGCCGCTTATGGTCGATGCAACTCGCTGACCTTGAGGCAATCAGAGAAGCGTTCCCTTGCGTTACGGCCATCTCGCCCGAGGCCAGTTTGTGGTCGAGCGAGGACAAGAACGTGGTTTATGGCAGTCGCGGCGGCAGTTTCACGGTGAAAGGCGTGATGCCGGAATACAACGAGATTGAGCGGTCGAAGGTCATGAAAGGGCGTTTCATCAACGACACCGACATTGCCGCCAACCGCAAAGTGTGCCTTTTGGGCCGGAAAGTCTATACGACCATGTTTGAGAAAGACGAAGATCCGATTGGCAAGATGGTGAAAGTCAACGGAATATACTTCCAGGTGGTGGGCGTGGTGCGTTCCTACACCGACAACGTCAACATCAACGGCTCCATCGAAGAGTCGGTCATTTTGCCTTTCACCACCATGCAGCAGGCGTTTGCTTTGGGCGACAAGATCCGTTTCTTCGCCATGGTTGCCGACGACGACACGCCCATCCCTGACATCGAGGAAGACATCAAGCAGCTCATCAAGCAGCGGCACGACATCGCTCCTTACGATGACGAGGCCATCAACTCCTTCAATCTCACGGAGATGTTCAAGGCCTTCAAGGGCTTGTTCCTCGGCATCCACATCCTCATCTGGATTGTGGGCTTGGGCACCCTTATGTCGGGCATCATCGGCGTGAGCAACATCATGCTCGTGACGGTTAAGGAGCGCACCCGCGAAATCGGCGTGCGACGGGCCATCGGGGCCAAGCCCAAGGACATCATCGGACAAGTGCTGTCGGAGAGTCTGCTGCTCACCACCTTGGCGGGATTGGTGGGACTGTGCTTCGGCGTTGGAATCATGGCCATCGTCGGGATGGTGACTTCCAACATGCCAAGCGACAACATGATGTTCCAAGACCCGTACATGAGTTTCAAGGCCGCTGTGTTGGCCACGATTATAGTCATTTTTTCAGGTCTTTTGGCTGGTGTCTTGCCTGCTTGGAGGGCCATTCAGATTAAGGCGATTGATGCCATTCGGGAGGAATAATTATGAATAGAAACTACGAATTGCACGAATTAAACGAATGCTGCCGCTTGAATTTTGCAGCCAAGGCTGCGAATGAAACGAATATTCGTACCCATTCGCGACGAAGTCGCAAAATTCAATTCGTCAAAAATTGGTGATATTCGTGAAATTCGTAGTTAAATATTGAATAATAAATACCAAATTGTTATGAAGAAGTTTTTCAAAATCTTGTTTTTCATCTTGTTAGGAGCGGGGGTCATCTGGACTTTCGTATATCTCTACAAGAAATCGAGGCCGCAAGAGGTCGTTTACGAAATCGAAGAGGCCAAAACCGACACAATCCAGAAGACCACGGTCGTGACGGGACAAATCGACCCGCGCGACGAGGTGGCCATGAAGCCGCAAGTGTCGGGCATCATCTCCGAAATCCTGAAGGAACCCGGACAGTCGGTGCAGCAGGGCGAGGTCATCGCCATCGTGAAGGTCATCCCCGACGTGAGCAACCTCGCCGCCGCCGAGTCGCAGGTGCGCGTGGCCAAAATGAACTTAGACAACGTGGAAAAGACCTTCCAACGGCAGCAAAACCTGAAGGCTAAAGGCCTGATTTCCACCGAGGAATTCGAGAAGTCGCAACTCGACTACCAGCAAGCCAAGGAGAGCTACAGCAATGCCCAAGACCAACTCAACATCATCAAGGAGGGCATCTCGAAGAGCACTTCGGGCTACAGCAACACGAAAATCAAGGCCACCATTTCGGGCATGATCCTCGACATCCCCGTGAAAGTCGGCAACTCGGTCATCAACTCCAACACCTTCAACGACGGCACCACCATCGCGACCATTGCCAACATGAAGGATATGATTTTCAAGGGCAAACTCGACGAGACCGAGGTGGGAAAAATCCATGAGGGAATGCCCATGACCTTGACCATTGGCGCCATGAACGACCGCAAGTTCGACGCCGTGTTGGAGTACATCGCGCCCAAAGGCACGCAAGAAAGCGGCGCCGTCTTCTTCGAGATGAAGGCCCGCGCCATCCTGCCCGACGACGTCTTCGTCCGCGCCGGCTACTCCGCCAACGCCGAAATCGTCCTCGACAAGGCCACCGGAGCCGTCGTCGTGCCCGAAAGCTGCATCAGTTACGAGGACGGCGAGACCTTCGTGTATCGCTGCACCAAGGAAGACTTGCCGCAACAATTTGAGAAACAAGCCGTTAAAGTCGGGCTTTCGGACGGTGTCAACATCGTTGTCACCGAGGGGCTGCAAGTCGGCGACAAAATCCGTGGAATCGAAAAAACCGAAGAAAAATGAAACGCTTTTTCCTGACAACGCTACTTGTTGCGACTGTTTTCGCCGCCCAAGCCCAGAAAGTCTGGACGCTTGACGAGTGCATCGACTACGCCCTTGAGCACAACCTCGACATTCGCAAAAGCCAGTTGGCTCGCGAGCAGGCCGAATACCAATATAAAATCAGCAAAAACGCCTGGTTGCCAACCTTGAACGCTAATGCGGGTGAGTATTTTGGTTTTGGCCAATCGCCCTCATACACAGGTGTTTATGTATCCGACAACTCGTCGTCCGCTTCGTTTGGCGCCAACCTTTCCATGCCGCTGTTTCAAGGCTTGAACCTCTACAATACCGCCAAAGCCGATGCCTTGAACCTGCAAGCCACCGAAAAGGACCAGGAAGCGGCCCAACTTAACCTGAAACTCGGCGTGATGGGCTTTTACATGCAGGTGCTTTACGGCAAGGAGCAGGTGGAAATCGCCCGCCGACAAACGGAACTCTCTGCCGAACAGTTGGAAAAGACGCAGCAACTCTTTGAGAACGGGCGCGTTGCCGAGGCCGATGTCTATGAAAGTCGGGCACAACTCGCCGCCGACCAAGCCAACCTCACGCAGGCCGAGACCGATTTGGCCTTGAGTTTGCTCACCTTGACGCAAGCCCTTGAAATTGAGGATAGTGAAGGCTTTGAAATCAGTACTCCAGAGGCCTTCTTTGCGAGTCAAAACCAGGAACTTGATGCGCCGCAAGCCACCATCGCGCAAGCCTTGCTCAACCAGCCTTCGATGGAAGCCGCACGTCTGCGCCTGCAAAAGAGCCATTACGACCTGAAAGCCTCAAAATCAGCTTGGTATCCGTCCTTGGACTTCTATGCCGGCTATTCCAACGGCCTGTACCATTATTTCGGCGACAACTACCCCAACACGCCTGCCGATGAACAACTGAAACGCAACAGCAGGGCGCAACTCGGTTTCTCGCTCAACATCCCGATTTTCAACGGAATGAAGACGAAATACCGCGTGAAGATGACCGAACTCTCCATCGCCGACCAGCAACTCGACCTCGAAAACACGGAGAAAACGCTGCGCAAGGAAATCCGCCAAGCCTACGGCAACGCCAAGGCCGCGCAGCAAAAAATGGAAGCCATGGAAAACAGCTTGGAGGCCTCGCGCGTGGCCTACGACTATGCCAAGGCTGGCTTCGACATGGGCAAAAAGACCCTGCTCGAACTGAACGAGAGCAAGACGCGCTTCCACAAGGCCGAATCCGACCTGCTGCAAGCGCGATATGAATATCTCTACCGCTGCAAGATTATTGAGTTATACAGGAATGCAGAATAAAATCTCACTTTTCCCTTGACAGTATCAAAATAATGTCTACTTTTGCTGCGTTATATTTTTAAATAGTAAACTAAATCTATAAATAATACAATCATGAACAAGCAATCCATTTTGGTTTTTGCACTTTGTATGTGCTTCATTTTTCCGGCTTTAGCGCAAAACAAAATCACGGGAACCATCGTCGAGGAGGCCAACGGCAGGGCGATTCCCTTTGTCAACGTGGGGCTTTTCCGTCAGGCAGATAGTGTCTTCGTGAGCGGCGCGGCTGCCGACGACAAAGGCCGCTTCGAACTCATAGCGCCCAACGGCGACTACCGTTTGTCGGTCTCGGCCATTGGTTTCCAAACCTTTGAGCAACTGCTGTCCGTGAAAGGCAACCAAGACCTTGGCAAGCTGAAACTCTCGGAAGGCGCCACCAAACTCGATGAGGTGGTCGTCACCGAAAAACGTCCGCTCTTTGCCGTGGAAGGGGAGAAGACCATGTACAACGTGGCCGAAGACCCCAGCATCCAGACGGGAACGGCCTCCGATGCCTTGCAGAACGCTCCGGGCGTGGAGGTCGACGTGGAGGGCAACATCACGCTGCGCGGCACGTCGAGCGTGGAGGTGTGGATCAACGACAAGCCTTCGCACATGACCGCCGAAAACCTCAAGACCTACATCCAGACCATGCCCGCCAACAGCATTGACCGCGTGGAGGTCATCACCAACCCCTCGGCACGTTATGGTTCCAATGCCGACGGCATCATCAACATCGTGACCAACGCCAAAATCCAGAAGAACGAGTTCTTCAGTTTCGGCGTGAATGGCTCCACAAGGCCGTCGGTAACGCCTTGGATGTCATACGTTTGGTCGAACGACAAGCTGACGTTCAACGCCTATATCAACGGCGGCTATTCCATTTGGAAAGGCAACAGCTATAGTGACCAATCGTTGTTTACGCAGGAACATCTTTTGGCTAACCACGAAATTGACACTTCGACTTACAACAGCAAAGACTTCAATACGGGTGGCTATTTTAGCCTTGATTATGAGATAGATACGGCCAACAGCATCAATGTTTGGCTCAGCGGTTGGCCGAATTGGGGCAAAAACACCAACAGCATGTCGGTGTTCCGCGAAGAATTTATCCCCGACTCTTTGACGACTGATTTTGCTGAAAGCAGCAATGCTTGGAACCGCAACTATTTCGCCAACGGTGGCCTGTATTATCGCCACAAGTTCGACGACAAAGGCCACAACCTTTCGGTAAGTGTGAACGCGATGGGTTGGGGCGGCGGCAACGGCGGCACGATTACGAGGACGTTCACCCAACCTTACGAATATAAGAAGGTGATGCAACAAGTGAGCAACTACAGCTCTTTTGGTGCGGAAGGCGAAATCGTCTACAACCGCCCCTATTCCGAAAACGGCGAGATTGCGGTGGGCTACACCGTGGGCATCGATCCCGAAAAACGATACCTCATCACCGACACCGTGACCAATCCCTACGGCGACGAGGACGCTTGGAATTGGGACAACGACGTTTATCGTTCCTACAAGGCCAACTTCAGCACGCTGAACAACGAGGCTTTTGTCACCTTGCAGCACAAGTTTGGCGGTTTCACGGTGAAGCCGGGCATCCGTTTCGTCAGTGAGTTGGTGAGCGGCGAGTATCCCGACTCGACGCAATACAACTTCTCGAAGCATTTCTTCAGCGTCCGTCCCTCGATTCACTTGTCGTATCGCACCAAGTCGATGCACAACTTTAAGCTGAGCTACACGCGCCGCATCGCCGCACCCGAAGCGGAGCAATTGAGCGCCTTCCCGATGTATCACGAGGACAACTACAGCAGCGGAAATCCCGACTTGGAGCGTATTTACACCAACTCGATTGAAGCCGGCTGGACCAAATATTGGACGAGTTTCGGTTCGGTGGGCTTGTCGGCCTACTATCGCGGCAAGTCAAACGAAGTCAATACGATAACGATTTCTTCCGACAGCACTATGTATTGGCTTTATGGCCGCCCGGTGTCGTATAGCTATCCCGTCAATGTGGGTAAGAGCTACAGCACGGGCTTGGAGGCCAATGTGATGTATCGTCCGAATGGTTTCTTCAATGTGCGCTTCTATGCCAATTTGTACGACTCCTATTTGGAAACCGACTACAACGGCCAGCACTATGTGCAACCCGACATGTGGTCATACAGTTTCCGCCTGAATCTGTGGGCCAAGCTGTGGAATAAGTTGGAAGTGACGGCCTCGGGCTATTACAGTTCGCCCACGCAATCGCTCTTCAGCGAGCGTCATGCCCGCTATGGCATCAATGCCGGCCTTCGCGCCGACTTCTTCGACCGTAAGCTGTCGGTCTTCGTCAACGCGAGCGACATCTTCAATTGGAACAGTTGGGGCCAGTCGAGCAGCAGCCCGTATGTTGTTTCCACCTCCAATTCGAAGTACAACAGCCGCAGCGTCTCGGTCGGCGTGACCTTCCGTTTCGGCAAGATGGAGCTTGAGCAACGCGCCCGTCAAGGCGGCGACGACTCGGGTAGCGCGCCGCAGGGCATGGGCGGAATGTAAAAAGCCCTCCTAATCCCCCATTATTTTCACCAAAAAGACGCATTTTTTTGCGTCTTTTTTTGTTTATATCCGGATTTTCGCCCCAAAAAAGCCCGAATTTCACCCCAAATACGGGATTTTCGCCACATTCGGCCCGTATTCGGCACATTTTCCACGGGGCATGGTACGAAGCTGTACTTTTGCAGCGTTTTACAACCGAAAACGAGTTTTTAATTTTAACCGAATCAAAATGAAAATAATCGGAACAGGAAGCGCACTGCCCGCCTTGACGGTGACCAACGACGACTTGGCCAAGTTTTTGGACACAAGCGACGAATGGATCACCACGCGCACGGGCATCCAGGCGCGACACTTATTATCTACTGAAGACTTATACGACATAGCCGTTGATGCCGCCGTCAATGCCATCAAGGCTTCGGGCTTGCGTCCCGATCAGATTGATTTCCTCTTGGTCTCGAACGTGGCCAATCGCCATGTCACTCCAGGATTGAGTTGCATCGTGCAGAAGCGCATCGGACTCACCTGTGCCGGCCTCGACATCAACGTGGCTTGCGCTGGCTTCGTCAACGCACTGATGCTCGCCGACGGCATGATGAAAGCCGGCCACGCAAAGAACATATTAATATTGTGTGCCGAGGAACCTACCAAATACTGCAACTGGAAGGAACGCGACTGTAGCGTGCTCTTCGGCGACGGCGCCGGCGCGGTGGTCTTGACCGAAGGCAACGCCTTCAAGGACGTGAAACTCACCATGATCAGCGACCGCAACGTGCTGTATTACGAAAGAGGCATGGAAACCACGCCTTTCGAGGAGAAATACATCGTTGGGCAGCCTTTAGTGATGAAAGGCAAGGAACTGTTCAAGACCGCCGTCACCGAGTCGGCAAAAGACATCAATACCTTGCTGAAACGCAACGACTTGACGTACGACGACATCGACTGGTTCATGCTCCATCAGGCCAACAAGCGCATCATCGAGGGCATCCGCAATATCGTAGGAGGTCCATGCGCAAAATACCCCACCGTCATCGAAAAATACGGCAACACCTCTTCGGCTAGCATCCCAATCATGCTTGATGAGATGCTTGCTGACAACAAAATCAAGGCCGGCCAAAAGATTGTGATGAGTGCCTTCGGCGCAGGATTCGTCTCAGCGGCTTGCCTCTGGGAATGGGAGTTATAATCAGTTAATAGTTGACAATTGTAGGGCTGTCACATCGTGGCAGCCGAACAAAATCTAGTAAAAAGAAACAATCAACAAATATGGAAAACAGAAGAGTAGTAATCACTGGCATGGGTGCTGTTTCGCCGATTGGCAACGACCTGCCGACCATTTGGGACAACCTGATGAAAGGCTATTGTGGCATCGACTTCATCAAGTCGTTCGACACCAACGACCTGCCCGTCAAAATCGCGGCTGAGTTGAAAGGCTTTGACGCTGAGGCAAGTGGAGTGGACAAAGGCTTTGTCAAGCGCAACGACCGTTTCGCCATCTACGCCATGGCAGCGGCCCACCAAGCCATGAAAGACAACGAGGACCTGCAAATGGACCCGACGCGCTTGGGCGTTTACGTCGGCTCCGGCATCGGCGGCTTCGACACCATCTTGCGCGAGGTCAAGAAGTTCTACGACGAAGGCGCACGCTGGATTTCGCCTTTGATGATCCCGACGATGATCGGCAACATGGCTTCGGGCAGCGTGGCCATCAAGTATAACGCGCAAGGCCCCAGCCTGCCTATCGTGACGGCCTGTTCCACGGGAACCAACTCCATCGGCGAGGCTTATCGAGCCGTCAAGCACGGCTATGCCGACGCCATCATCGCAGGTGGTACCGAGGCGGGCATCAATCCCGTTTCCATCGCCGCTTTCGCCAACTGCAAAGCTCTGACCAAGTCGGAAGACCCGAAATATGCATCTTTGCCATTCAACAAGAACCGTGGCGGCTTCGTCATCGCCGAGGGTGCTGGCATCGTCCTCCTTGAGGAATACGAACACGCCAAGGCTCGCGGCGCGAAGATTTATGCTGAACTGTGCGGTTATGGCAACTCGTGCGATGCCTACCACAACACCGCCCCTCGCCCCGACGGCACCACCCAGAGCCTGGCCATCAAGCAAGCCCTCGACGAGGCCCAATTCAAGGTCGGCGAGAGCCTCTACATCAATGCGCACGGCACGGGTACGCCGATGAACGACAGCGGCGAGACCCGCGCCATCAAGATTGCGATGGGCGAAGAGGAAGCCGGCAAGGCGCACATCAGCTCGACGAAGTCGGAGATGGGTCACGCCCTCGGCGCCGCTGGTGCCATCGAACTCATTATCAGCGTGATGACACTGAACAACGGCATCATCCCGCCCACCATCGGCTTGGACGAGCCCGACCCCGAGTGCGACCTGAACTACACGCCTAACGAAGCCGTGAAAGCCAACTTGGACATCGCCATCTCCAACTCCTTCGGCTTTGGCGGACATAATGCTTGCCTGGCGATTCGTAAAGTAAGGTGAGTTTGAATCCCCCTGCCCCCTTAAAAGGGGGACGCGCAAAGCGGCGCAGAACTTGCGTCCGATAGTCGTCCCCCTCTTGAGGGGGTGCCCAAAGGGCAGGAGAGTAAAAAGACCCAAACTGAAAAACAAACAATTAAACGATTCAACATACAACAATTCAACAATATGAACAGAGACGAAATCAAACAGTATCTCCCGCACCGCGAGCCTATGCTCTTGGTCGATGAGATGACCCTCGACGAGAACCATGTGGCCCACAGCAAGTACCATGTGACGGGCGAGGAGTTCTTCCTGCAAGGCCATTTTCCGGGCGAACCCGTAGTGCCGGGCGTCATCCTTTGCGAAATCATGGCCCAATCGTGCGCCCTGCTGATGAAGGACGACCTCATCGGCAAGCTGACCTTCTACACGGGCATCGACAAGGTGCGCTTCAAGAACAGCGTGAAACCCGGCGACACCGTCGAGGTGGAAGCCACGCTGACTTATCACATGCGCAACATCTATATCTGCTCTGCCGTGCTCAGCGTCGGTGGCAAGATGTGCGTCAGGGGCGAGCTTTCCTTCGCCTTGCTGCCTGATACGAGAAACAAGTAAAAACCGAGACTATGGCTACCATCCAAGACAAGACAAGGGCATTGGTTGCTTCCAAGCTGAAAGTCGCCGAAAGCGAAGTCACCGAGGACAAGAATTTCTTCAACGACCTGGGTGCCGACTCGCTCGACTTCGTGGAGCTTTCCATGTTGCTTGAGCGCGAATTCAACATCAAGTTCACCGAGGCCGACACCGCCAACGTGAAGACCGTCGGTGACTTGTACAAGCTGATTGAACATTGTGTAAAATAACTACGAATTGAACGAATTTTACGAATACAGATATGCGAATTTTGCAGCCAAGGCTGCGGATTTATACGAATTAGTTTCAACTGAAACCATTCGTATCAATATGCAACGAAGTTGCATAATTCAATTGGGAATAATTCGTTACATTCGTGTCATTCGTAGTTAAATATTAAATCTTTGAATCTTAAATCTTCAAATCTTAAATCACACGAAAATGAAACTTCTGGAAAATAAAGTGGCTCTGATTACGGGAGCCGGTCGCGGCATCGGCAAGGCCATCGCTCTGCGCTTTGCCCAAGAAGGCTGCAACATCGCCTTCACCGACATCGCCCTGAACGATGTCGTCATGGAAACGGAAAAGGAACTGCAAGCCCTTGGCGTGAAGGTCAAGGCTTATGCTTCCAACGCTGCTAACTTCGAGGAAACCCACAAGGTGGTCGATGAAATCGTGAAGGACTTCGGTCGCATCGACATCCTCGTGAACAACGCGGGCATCACCAAGGACACCGCGCTGAAGCGCATGACCGAGGAGCAGTGGGACGCCGTCATCAACGTGAACCTCAAGTCGGTGTTCAACTTCACCAAGGCCGTGCAACCCGTCATGTGGAAGCAGGCCGGCGGCAGCGTCATCAACATGAGCTCGGTGGTGGGCGTTTCGGGCAATGCCAACCAGTGCAACTACAGCGCCTCGAAGGCCGGCATCATCGGCTTCACGAAGAGTGCGGCCAAGGAGATGGGTGTGCGCGGCATCCGCCACAACGCCATCGCCCCTGGCTTCATCATCACCGCCATGACCGATGCCCTTCCCGACGACGTGCGCAAGGCATGGGAAAGCCTGATTCCGTTGCGTCGCGGCGGTACGCCCGAGGATGTGGCCAACGTGGCCCTGTTCCTCGCCAGCGACCTCTCGTCGTATGTGACGGGTCAGGTGATCCACTGCTGCGGTGGCATGAATTGCTGATTTTTGACACGGGACGCGGGACTGCCTGCCGAGGTGTTGCCGTAGGTCGCGACCCACGGTTAAGGCAGTTGCGTCCTACGGACGCGGGCTTGTATCAGAAAAACATATTTGAAAACGATAGCAGAAGGGAATGCCTCGCGTTTTGCGAGGCATTCTCAGTTATAATCTGCTCAATTTGGGTAAAAAATACAAAATTGAGCAGATTATAATTTTCATTTTTACTATCTTTGCGGCTGTAAAACACTTGAAAAATGATAGGAAGAGACAAGGAAAGACAGGAATTGTTGGATGCGTATCAATCTGATTATTCGGAATTTGTGGCTGTGTATGGTCGTCGGCGCATTGGCAAGACGTTTCTTGTCAGGGAGACATTCGACTACCATTTCACCTTCCAACATTCCGGCAACTCTCATGCACCGATGGAGAAACAGCTTGAGGCTTGGTTCGCCTCGCTGAAAAACTGTGGTTGGAAAGGCGAAAAGATTCCCGAATCGTGGTTGGATGCCTTCGCCATGCTCAACGAACTCATCAAGGCATCGCGCAGGAAACGCAAGGTGGTTTTCATCGACGAAATGCCTTGGATGGACACGCCCCGTTCCTTTTTCGTCTCAGCTTTGGAATATTTCTGGAACAACATGGCCTCGGCGCGAAAGGATGTGTTGCTCATCGTTTGCGGTTCGGCCACTTCGTGGATCATCAACAAAATCATCAAGAACCACGGCGGACTGCACAATCGGGTAACGCGGCAGATACAACTTCAGCCGTTTACCCTAAACGAATGTGAACGATATGCCAAAAGCATGAAACTGGCTTTCGACCGTTATGCCATCATCAAGGGTTACATGGTGTTCGGCGGTGTGCCGTATTATTGGTCGTTGCTGAAGAAAGGATTGAGCATCGACCAAAACATTGACCAACTGGTTTTTAATCCGACGGGCCGTTTGCACTCTGAATTTGACGAGCTGTATGATTCCTTGTTCCGCTCGCCCGAAGACTATATCAAAGTGGTGACAGTGTTGGGGCGGGTCAAGATAGGCATGACCCGTGAGGAATTGATTGAAAAAGGGAAAATCACCAACAACGGCAAGTTGAGCAAGATTCTCGGCGACCTTGAACATTGTGGGTTCATTAGGAAATACAGGGCTATCGGCAGTGCACAATATAAGGCGATCTACCAGTTGATGGACAATTTCACCCTGTTCCATTTCAAGTTCGTTCAAGAAAACAAGACCAACGACCCTGATTTTTGGATGCACAGCCTCGACACACCGACTTATAACGCTTGGAACGGTTTGGCCTTCGAGCGAGTGTGTTTTCAGCATGTTGCGCAGCTGAAGCAGGCATTGGGCATCACTGGGGTGCAGACCAATGTCTTTGCATGGCAGGTTGAGGCTTCAGAGGGCTTTTCTGGCGCACAAATCGATATGGTCATCGACCGCGACGACCATGTGGCCAACCTTTGTGAGATGAAGTTCTCCGATGAGGAATACCGACTCACATTGGCCGAAGACAGACGACTGAAACACAGGAAAAACAGACTGCATGAGGTTCTTCCCAAGCGAAAATCCATCTTCATCACCTTGGTCACACCATGCGGATTGGTACGCAATGAATATGCAGGTAATATTCAGAATGAAATCACTGTAAATGAGTTGTTTATATAGTGATTTATAAAATCATAATCTGCTCAATTTAGGTAAAAAATACCAAATTGAGCAGATTATACAGGCTTCATTTCTTATTGAACGCCTCCAAAACCTTCGCCGAGTAAGTCTTTGAAACCGGAATCGACTCTAGCCCTTCGCGCTCGAAGTCGATGACGAAGCCGTCGGCCTCGTTGTGCAAGACGCTCACTTTGTTGATGTTGACGATATAGGAGCGGTGGCAACGCATCAAAGCACTGGAATCCACGCAGTTGTCGGCGATGGTCTGCATTTTGCAACGGAGCATGTAGCTCGCAAGGGTGCCGCTGCGTTGGTAAAACACGTTGATGTAGTTGTCTTCGGCCTTAATGTAATAAAGGTTGTCGAGCTTGACCGACAGTTTCAGGTTGCCGTTGTTGTCCATCAGGTTGATGATCTCGGTGTGCTCGGGCATCACCTCGTCGTCCGACTCCACCGTGTCGCTCTTGGTGAGCATGAGGCGTTGTTGCGTGTCTTTCAACAAGATAGCCAAAATAGTAACGGTATATGGAACCGCCAAAGCAACAAAAGTAATAAGAACACTTTTGGCATAGAGATAGCCGAAACTATGGTCGGTGGCACGGATTTCGAAGTAGGAAATCAGCGTGTGGCACACGGCGATAATCATGATTTCGATGAACAGCCATAATAGGTAGATCCAGAAGGGGAAATGCCGGCTTTTGCGGATGACCCAGTTCATCAGCATTCGGCTGAGTGCCAAAAACATGGTGCCGGCTCCCACAAAGGCCGCCGTGATGAAGAAATAGCTGCCTTTGCCCACTTCAAACCATGCCGTCTCCGAAAAGGGAACATAGGCCGTAAGAAACACCAATGCGAATAGCGTCGAAATGATGACATTGAGCACCTGTCCGACAGGGTCGGTCAGGCACTCGGGCGTTTGTGTTATCAGGCGTTTTGGGAATCTCATGTGTACTTACTGAAAATTTGCGGCAAAGATAGCGATTTTGTGTGCGTGCTGAACGAATATAGTGTGAATTTTCAGGAGCGGCGAGCCGTCAACCGAATGGATTTTGACTGTTTTTGCGGCGATGGAACCGCACAGGATGTTCATAGAAAGTTTGTATTGTTGGCTTTTGCCGCCTGCAATAATTCCAGGCCAGGTCATGGAGAGACGCGCCGTGGAACGTCTTTGCAGTAACCGTATCACCCGGATGGCGCGGACATACGAAACACTTCCGATGGGAAAGGGGAACCTGCTACTTCAGCCCCCAATCCCTTCCACCTCCCTTACCGAGCCGTCAGATTGTGTCTCGACAGGGATGAAAGCGAAACTCCACCGAAGGCCTCTGTAGGTCTTCGGTGTTTTTATCTCTATTCGGTTTTCTCCCTTAACCAAATGAATCTTGGCAGGTTGTCGCATCCAATAGAGTTGTTCGTCGGTGAAGGGCAGTTCTTCCTCCGGCTTGCCCCAAGTGTTGAAGGGATAGTCGTATTTTTCGGGTTCGTCCCAGTCGGTAGGGGGCAGGATTTCCGTGCCGTTCACGAAGCATTGCCCGCCACCTTCCCAATGGCCTTGAGCGCCAATGCCGTAGCCGTTGCGGTTGGAACGGGCAGGAGTGCAGAAACCAATCCAGGCCTCGATGTCCATCTCTTGCTCGGCGATGATGATGGTTTGTGCTGTTGCAAGTGCGGTGTCGCCAACCTGGAGGTCGTGAAGCTGGCAGAAAGCGTCCAAATCAACTGCTCCACCGAAGGCTGCAAAAGGTTCGTTTTCATCGATTTTCACCTTCCATTCCATTTGCGAGTTGGCCACCCAGCGCATTTTGTCCTTGTGGAAACGGTCGCGGTGGAGGGCTATCTTTTCCTCGAAGTTGGCCAAACGCGATCCGGCCTCGGTGAGCGGGCCGGTGGGAAGGTTCTCGTTTGCGACCCCGCCTGCGTTGCCGCCGTTCCAGAAGCGCTCGGCGAAGGCCATCATGCCGTTAATCATGCCGTTGTGTAGCGCGATGTTCTCTTTTTCGTCCACGCGCACGTCGTTCCAGAGGCAGAGTGTGCCGCCCAAGGCCTTGGTGGTGTCAGGCAAGGCTTGCGCAGCGGCGGTATGCAGGAAAAGGCGGCTCGTGAACAGCATCGGGTCGTAGTAGTTCAGATAGCCGACGAAAGAATCCAGGTATTTCCCGTCCTTTTCGGAAGCCGCTGCGTTGGAGCCTGCCGCTTCGTTCCAGATTTGCCGTATGACCTTGTCGGAGGCGGGCAGTCCTGGGTCCCAAGCGATGGGCTGTCGGTCGTATTTATCCATCAGGTTTTCAATCCATTGCGTGAAGCCTTTCGGGTCATTGACCCATACCTCGTCGGAGCCGATATGGAAATAGGGACAGTCGCTTTTCGGGATTTCGTTGAAGAACTCGTCGAGGCATTTTTCGAGTACTTTGCGGCCATCTTCGGAGTCCATCGTGAAGCCGAAAGCGTCCTTGAAATAGGTGGAATGCCCCGGCATGTCGATTTCAGGCACCACGGTGATGCCGCGCTCGTGGGCGTAGGCAATCACCTCGCGGATTTCGTCGTAGGTGTAGAACTTACCCTCGTCGCGCCCAGTCCTTTGGTATTGGGGATCATTGAGTTGCGGATAGACCTTGCACTCGATGCGCCAGGCGGGGTAGTCGGTGAGATGCCAATGGAAGTAGTTCAGCTTGTAGAACGCCATTAGGTCGATGGTTTCTTTCAACAGGCTGACAGGCTGATAGTTGCGTCCCGTGTCGTGCATGAAGCCACGGAAAGGGTAGGCTGCCCAGTCGTGGATTTCCAAGTCGGCCACCATGCCATTTTCGTCAATGAGTTGATCCAGAGTGCTTTGCGCCCAAACAGCATTGCCTGAAACGACAGCCTTGCCTCGCTTGACGACAATGTGGTATTCGTCAGGGTTGGCGAATGTGTTTTTCGGGTCTGTTTCCACCTTGCGAAGTCTGTGTTTTCTTTTGCTAAGTTGCTGGAAATCTTTTGGTTCGGGGATGATGTCGGTTTTGGTGTCAAGCTCGAAATAGCGCACATAGTCAACCCGAAGCGCCACGGGCAGTTTCGCCGTGTCGATGTAAGGCGAGCGGTCGCGGCCCAATTGCGCATCAAGAATGAGGTAATAGTCGTGGTTGCTGAAGGGGAACTGTCCGTCCACGCCGTCGCGGAAGCGCGGGTAGTTGAACGTCCGCTTCCCGTTGACGAAAAACACGAGGCTGTCTTGGAAGCGTTCCATGCCGTAGGTGTTGTATTCGCCTTCGTCGTATTTCGGATAGGCCGCCTGCGGAGGATTGTAGATTTTGCGGAGGTGGAAGGTGTAGTTGCTGTGGACTGTGTGGTTGACAAAGGGATTGCTTCGGAAATGCTCCATGATGTCGATTTCGCCGCCATAGGGCCATTGCAGCGATTTTGTCGTCTGCGGCAGCATCCAGATGGCGGGCCAGAAACCTTGCGCCACGTCGAACTTCGCCCTGACGTCGATGCGCCCGAAACCGAAAGATTTCTTGTTGATGCTCCAAACGCCTCCGGTGAGGAAAGGAGCGGTGTCGTTGGGCAGGAAATCGTTGGCCATGCCGCGTAGCACGAGGGAGCCGTCCTCGAAGGCAAACAAAGAGTCATGCGAGCTCATGTGGATGGCCCAGTCGGCCGTGCTGCGCCAGATTTTCGTCCAAACGTCGGGATCCAGTTTGCCCTCGTTGAACTCCTCGCTCCAAACCAAGGCGTAACGACGGTGTTCCTGAGACAAGGTTGGGTTTGATAAATATGTAATAATCAATGAGATAAGTAACAGTCGCTTCATAATGTCGTTTAATTTGGGCGTAAAGATACGGCTTTTTCCCTATTTTTGTCGAAAAATTTGGAACTATGGAGAAGAAAGAACTTCGTGCCCAAATCAAGGCACTCAAAAAGCAGCACACGAGTGAGCAACTGATGGAGCAATCCGAAAGGATTTTGGCCAAGTTGGAGCAACATTCCGACTTCGTGAAGGCCGAAAGGGTAATGCTTTACAATGCCCTTCCCGATGAGGTTCAGACGCTCAACTTCTTGGAAAAGTGGCATTTGCGCAAGAAAATCATCCTTCCTACCGTGGTTGGCGACGACATTGTCCCAGTGGAATATGCCAAGGAAACGACCTTTGCCGTGGGCGACTTCAACATCCTTGAGCCGCAAAACGAACCTTACACGGGAGGTTTCGACCTCATCATCGTGCCGGGCGTGGCTTTCGACCGCAAGGGCAACCGCATCGGCAGGGGAAAGGGCTACTACGATAGGTTCCTTAGTCAGCATCTTGATGTGAAACGCATCGGCATCTGCTTTGATTTCCAGTTGGTTGACGAAGTACCCGCCGAGCCGTTCGACATTCGCATGGACGAGATTGTCTCGCTTTGATCCTTCTTTTCGGATAATTTTTCTGCTTTCTTTTCGTTTTTTTTATTAGGATTGCTTATTTTTGCGACCTAAATCCTAAAGCAACAAACAAAACAAAGAATATATGCAAGACAAACTGCAAGAATTGACCGACAGGCTTTATAACGAAGGCCTATCGAAAGGAAAGCAAGACGGTGAAGCAATAGTGCAAAAGTCAGAAGCACTGGCTAAGGATATCATTGCACAAGCAGAAGCTGAAGCGAAGAGAATTATTGCCCAAGCCAACAAAGAAGCCGAAGAACTGAAAACCAAAGTGACCGCCGACGTGAAGATGGCCGCCACGCAAAGCATCGCCGTGACGAAACAGGAAATCGAGAAAATGATCGTGACCAAGGCCGCCACCGAGGGCGTGAAAGCCAATATGGGCAATGCCGCCTTCGTGAAGGAACTGATTTCGAGCGTGGTGAAGGCCTTCAACCCGCAAAACGCCTCGCCCGTGGCTTTGGATCTCATCCTGCCCGAAAAACTCAAGGCCGAGGTGGAGCCTTTCGTGAAGAACGAAATCGCCAGCCAACTCAAGGCCGAGGTGAAGGTGGACTACTCCAAGAAGATGAACGGCGGCTTCAAGGTCGCGCCCAAGGACGGCGGCTATGTGCTCAGCTTCACCGATGAGGAGTTCACCCAGCTCATCGCCAACTACCTGCGTCCCGCCACCAAGAAAATCCTCTTCGGCTGATGGATAACTACGTCTATATCGTGGCCGGCTTGCCGGAACTGACCTCGGGATTCGAGACCACAGGCTTCGACTATGCCGCGCTCAAGGAGTCCGTCATGGAGTTGCTCTCCGAGAAAGACCAGCAGCTGGTCGAACTGATGGAGGAGGGCTTCGACGAGCAGACCCTTGGCGCCGATTTCTACGCCAAAGCTGCCGAGAGCAAGAACCGCTTCATCCGCGAATACTTCGATTTCGACGGTCGCCTGCGCAACATGAAGGTGAATTATTTGGCCAAACGCCTCGGCAAGGACGGCAAGGCTTTTGTCGTCGATTTCCCTGAAGCCGACTTCGAGGAGGAACACCAAATCAAGGAAATCCTTGAGGATGCCGACTTCGTGAAACGCGAGCAGAAGATGGATGAGCTGAAGTGGGAGAAGGCCAGCGACATCGCCCGCATGGACTATTTCAACATGAACGCCATCCTCGCATTCCTCGTCAAGGCCAAGACCGTTCAACGCTGGGCCGAACTCGACACAGCGAAGGGCGAGGAGATGTTCCGCAAGTTGGTGAAGGAGATTCGTGGGACGAATGCGGATTTGGATTTGAGTGTTGGAGGAGGGAAGGTATAGGTAAAAAAGCCGATAATTGGTAAATATCGGTAAAAATACCGATAATTGGTAAATATCGGTAAAAATACCGATAATTAAACAATAAATATGACTAAAAAAGGTTATAAATATCGGATATAACCAAAAAAGGATATAATGGTTAAGGCTACGATTTCAGCGGACATAGTTTCTTCCACTGCGTTGAGTGTGTTTGACTTGATGCATCTTCAATCTGTGATACGGCAGTTCTTGGATGAGCTGTCGGTAAAATCGCAAAATACGGATTGGGGTCGTCTTTTTAAAGGCGATTCTGTGGAGATTTTTTTGAGCAACCCGCATGAAGCCCTTAGGGTAGCTTTGTTGCTGAAAGCATTAGTGAAAAAGACTTTCGTGGAGAGTAACATGGAGGCGAAACAAAGTCTGTTCAAAAAATTTGGAATCAGGATAGCCATTGGAATTGGTGAAATGCGCGTGGCAGATAAGAATCGTGATGTATTGGATGGTGAGGCCATTTATTATTCGGGTAGGGCTTTGGAGAAGGGTACAAAGGAAGGTCTATCGATTAAGCGAACTATGTTTTTTGCCAGCAAAGACTCTTTGTTCTCCGAACAAATGGATGTGATGTTAGGATTGCTTGATATGTTGTTTAAGGAAGCAACGTCAAAACAGTGTGAAGTTCTTTATTATAAATTGTTGGGAATGAGTGAGGTGGAAATTGCAGAGAAATTAGGTGTAGTACAATCGGTTGTCAATCAGCATAGTAACGCAATCGGTTGGAACGCCATCGAATCCGCCGTAAACTACTTTGAAAAACTGAACTTCGAAAAATGATGTGCAAACTCCTCATATTGCAACTCTTGGCGCACCTCGTCAGCGACTTCTACTTGCAGACGGAGAAATCGTGCAAGAGCAAGGCCGACAATGCGTTCAAGTCGAGGCATTTGTATGTCCATTCGGCGATTACTTTTGCCTGCGCTTGGTTGCTTTCGATGAGTTGGGGCTTTTGGTGGGCGGCGTTGCTGGTTGCCGTGTTGCATCTTGTCATAGATGGGCTTAAGTCCATTTTCAGCGACAAGAAAGGCGCGTTTTTCATCGATCAGTTGCTTCATGTGGCGGTCATCGTCGCGGCAGTGATGCTATATAATAAGGTAAATGCGATTGCGTTGCCAACTTGGTTGCCTGAAATGAATGTGCTGTTGTGGATTGTAGCCTTCGTTTTTTGTCTGCGTCCTGCCAACTTCTTCATTAAGAACGTTTTCAAGGATGCAAGAATCACGGTTCCCACCAATGGCGAAGAGAACCAAAGTCTGCCCAATGCGGGTCGTGTGATCGGCAACATGGAGCGTCTTTTGACACTTGTGTTCGTCATGTTGGGACAGTATGAAGCCATCGGCTTCCTTTTGGCCGCCAAGTCGTTGCTGAGGTTTAGGGAAACGGACACGGTGAAGTCGGAATACGTTTTGGTCGGCACTTTGTTGAGTTTCGGGATTGCGATTTTGGTGGGAGTTGCCGTGAAATTGTTGACAAAATCAAATATAATCAATTGGGTCATTTAATGCGCAAAACTTTGGATTCAATGAAAAACAGCATTATCTTTGCCCAGAATAAACAAATTTAAATATACAAAACCATGAAAAGACTGTTATATACAACGAAATTCGCGTTTTTCCTCCTTCTGCTGTTGGCAGTGGGGGGCGTGGCGAAGGCGCAGCAATGGGAGGAACTCCACACGGGAGTTACTGAAGACCTTTATGGACTCTGTTGCATCGATACCAACACGGTGTTCGTCTGCGGACAAAACGGCCTGATATTGAAGACCGAGGATGGAGGAAACAGTTGGCAAGAGAAATACAGACAATCTGGCTACCAATGGTATAAAATCAAATTCTTTGATTCAAATATTGGATTTTCCTTTGGAAGCGATAATAACTATAAAGGAAAACTGCTCAAAACTATTGACGGAGGAGAAACATGGATGGATATGGGCTGTCCCTTCAATGCATACAATTACCTTTCTCCTTCATCCTGCGACCTGTTTTTGGTCGATTCGGACACTTTGTATGTGGCCAGCGACCAATTAATGAAAAGCACAGACGGAGGTAATAGCTTTTCCCAATTGGAAATAGAATGGCTGAATTCGACTCAAGATTTATATTTCGAGGGAAATGTCGGGTATATCGTTTGGGGAATGGCTGGCGATTTTCAAGGCACTCATATTGCAAAAACCACAGACTATGGTTCTTCATGGGAAGAGTTCTTGTCGTTTGATTCAGAGGTGGAAGGCATAGAAAAGGCCTTGTTCCATGACAAAGACCATGTTTCCATTTTCGGTGCTTTTGGTTATGATGAAAATGAGCTCTCCTACGAATACAATGAGATTAGAACCGATGACGGATTTGCGACCTATCAATGGCTGCAAACTGAAAACCTACCAATGGATTTGTGGCCTATAATAACCAGTATAAGCTTTTCTGACCCACAACACGGAATCATTGTTTATTTATTGGAAGGAATACAAGGTTACTACCCGACAGGAATTATCACTTATCAAACACAAGACGGAGGCAATACATGGATTGAATTGGACGCATTGGTTTGCCCTGGCAGCGTACTATTTGCTGGCATCAGTAGTTATGAAAGTGTTTATTACCTTACTTCGGGGAACGGAGGAGTCTATAAGTTGGGGAAGACATACGAAGGACTTGCTGAGGAAAAAGACAGTGTCTTTGTGTTCCCAAATCCAGTATCAAACACGCTTTTTGTTTCTGGAGAAAAAAACAGCACTATAATAATATATAACTTTTCAGGACAAGTGCTACTCCAACAGAAAATGACGGATGAAATTCAAAAGATTGAAATTGGTGATTTTCCTTCTGGAATATACTATCTTGGCATAAAAAAATGCGGGAAAAGCATTTGTCTTCAAAAGCTATTGAAAGAATAGCAAATCTGAAAACATTAACCCTTAAAACAACAGTAAAATGAAAAATATTAAATTTACAATACTATTTATTTGGTTGGCAATTTATTCTGTAAGTGCACAAATAAATGATGTAATAACGTTTTCAATCAATGATATAGAAATTGACTCCGACGGTGTTACACCGTGCAGTGCGGTGAACATGCGCAAACAGGGAAACTTTTGATTACAAAATAGAATCTTGAAATTTGAAATCAGAAATATAACAATAATGAAAACAACAGGAAAAGTTACAGGAATCATTGCAAACCTCGTCACTGTGGAGGTGGACGGCCCTGTGGCACAGAATGAGATCTGCTTCATCGACCTCGACGGCGTCGAGCTGATGGCAGAGGTCATCAAGGTGAACGGGAACAAAGCCTCCGTGCAGGTGTTTGAGAGCACCCGTGGCCTCCAGATCGGTGATCCAGTGGAATTCCAAGGCTACATGCTTGAAGTGACCTTGGGTCCTGGTTTGCTATCGAGCAACTTCGACGGCCTGCAAAACAACTTAGCCACGATGGAAGGCGTCTTCCTGAAACGTGGCGAGTACACCAAGCCGTTGGATGAGAATAAGTTATGGGACTTTACGCCCATTGCCAAGGCCGACGACCAAGTCATCGCCGCCGACTGGTTGGGCGAAGTCAAGGAAGGCTGGCTGTCGCACAAAATCATGGTGCCGTTCAATTTTGAAGGCACTTACACCGTGAAAAACATGGCTGCCGCTGGCCAGTACAAAATCACCGACACCATTGCCACGCTGACCAACGCGGAAGGCGAGGAGGTGAAGGTGATGATGATGCAGAAATGGCCCGTCAAGGTGGCCGTGGGTGGCTATGTGGAGAAACCGCGTCCCTTCAAGGTGATGGAGACGGGTGTGCGCTGTATTGACACGCTCAATCCCATCGCCGAGGGCGGCACGGGCTTCATCCCCGGACCTTTCGGATGCGGCAAGACCGTGCTGCAACACGCCTTGGCCGAGCAAGCCGATGCCGACATCATCATCATGACGGCTTGCGGTGAGCGCGCCAACGAGGTCGTGGAAATCTTCACCGAGTTCCCCGAACTGAAAGACAAACACACGGGTCGCTCGCTGATGGAGCGTACCATCATCATCTGCAACACGTCGAACATGCCGGTTGCCGCTCGTGAGGCTTCGGTCTATACTGCCATGACGCTCGGCGAATACTACCGCGCCATGGGCATGAAGGTCTTGCTGCTCGCCGACTCCACCTCACGTTGGGCTCAGGCTTTGCGTGAGATGAGTAACCGTCTGGAGGAGCTGCCTGGTCAAGACGGCTTCCCCGTCGATCTCTCGGCCATCATCTCCAACTTCTACGCTCGTGCGGGTTATGTGAAACTGAACAACGGACAATCCGGTTCCATCACCTTCATCGGAACGGTGTCGCCTGCCGGCGGTAACCTGAAGGAACCTGTCACCGAATCCACCAAGAAAGCCGCCCGTTGCTTCTACGGCCTTTCGCAAAACCGCGCCGACAAGAAGCGCTATCCCGCCGTCGATCCCGTGGATTCCTACTCGAAATACCTCGAATACCCCGAAATCATTGAATATCTTGACAACAAGATTGAAAAGGGTTGGGTCGATAAGGTGACGAAGACGAAATACATCATCCGTAAGGGTAAGGATGCCTACGAGCAAATCAACATCTTGGGCGACGACGGCGTGCCGATGTCGTACCACGAGCAATATTGGAAATCGGAACTCATTGACTTTGTGATTCTTCAGCAAGACGCTTTCGACGAAATCGACGGCTCAACACCATTGGAGCGCCAGAAGTTCATGCTTGACTTGGTGCTCGGCATCTGTGACCGCAGCTTCAAGTTCGATAACTTTGAGGAATGTACGACTTACTTCAAGGGCTTGATCAACATCTGCCGTCAGATGAACTACTCGGAATACAAGTCGGAAAACTTTGAAAAATATCTTGGACAGTTAAAGGAGGAACTGAAACATGAGTGAGAAAGCCTTTCAACGCATCTATACCAAGCTGAGCGCCATCACCAAGGCCACCGTGACCCTTGAGGCGCAAGGCGTGGCCAACGACGAACTCGCCCTCGTGGCAGGCCGTTTGGCACAGGTGGTGAAAATCAAGGACAACGCCGTCACCCTTCAGGTGTTTGGCGGCACGGAAGACATCCCGACCAATGCCGAAGTGACCTTCTTTGGCGAACCGCCCACCTTGAACGTGAGCGACGACCTGGCAGGCCGTTTCTTCAACGCTTACGGCGAGCCTATCGACGGCGGTCCGGCTGTGGAAGGCGAGAAACGCCAAATCGGCGGCCCTTCCGTGAACCCGTACAAACGTCGTATGCCTTCCGAACTGATCCCGACGGGCATCGCCGGCATCGACTTGAACAACACTTTGGTCTCCGGCCAGAAGATCCCGTTCTTCGCCGACCCCGACCAGCCTTATAACCAGGTGATGAGCATGGTGGCCCTCCGCGCCGATGTCGACAAGATCATCCTCGGCGGCATGGGTCTGACCAACGACGACTACCTTTTCTTCAAGAACGAGTTTGAGAGCGCAGGTGCCTTGCACAAGATCATCAGCTTCGTGAACACCACCGACCAGCCGCCCGTCGAGCGTCTGCTGATTCCCGACATGGCCCTGACTGCGGCTGAATACTTTGCCGTCGACAAGAACGAGAAGGTTTTGGTGCTGCTCACCGACATGACGCTGTATGCCGATGCCTTGAGTATCGTGAGCAACCGTATGGACCAAATCCCGTCGAAGGACTCCATGCCCGGCTCGCTTTATTCCGACTTGGCGAAGATCTACGAAAAGGCCGTGCAGCTGCCCGATGGCGGTTCCATCACTATCATTGCCGTGACGACTTTGAACGATGGTGACATCACCCACGCCATCCCCGACAACACGGGTTACATCACCGAGGGCCAGCTGTTCCTTCGTGCCGACCCCGACTCGGGCAAGGTAATCGTCGACCCGTTCCGATCGCTGTCGCGACTGAAACAACATGTGCAGAACAAGAAGACCCGCGAGGACCACAGCGCCGTGATGAACACCTCAGTGCGCCTCTACGCCGACGCCGCCAACGCCAAGACCAAGTTGGAGAACGGCTTCGACCTGAGCGACTACGACCTGCGCTGCCTCGACTACGCCAAGGAATACGCCACCCGACTGCTTGCCATCGACGTCAACATCCCGATTACGGAGATGCTCGACACCGCTTGGGAGCTGTTTGGCAAGTATTTCACCAAGGCCGAGACAGGTTTGAAGGAAGCTTTGATTCAAAAGTATTGGAAAGGTAAGGAATAAATAATAAGGAACTAATTAAGTTATGAATATGAATAAGTATATTAGAAATTTAGTAGCTGTCCTTGTTGTTTCACTTTCGTTTTCATCTTGCGGAGATTCTTCAAAATCAGCAAAATTGGAGAGGGAACAATATGTCAAGGATTCAATTGAAAGAGCGGAGTCTATTAGAGATTCAATTATCAAAAGAAGGCAATTTGTCTTTGACTCGATAGCAAGAGTTGAAGATTCAATTGCACGAGTAAAAAATGCTGAAGTGATAAAAACCCATAAATCTTTGTTTACTGAAAAGAAAGATGATTTTAGCAATTATGCTTGGGTTGAACCCAAAGACGCTCCAAGGTATAGGAACAGAAATGGAATATACTGCTATTTTAAATTGGAGAATGGTGTTGCTAGCAACTTCAGATTTGTTTATCAGTATTATGCTGATGATTGGCTCTTTATTAAGAATATGATATTCAACTTTGATGGAGAAAACAACATTACTATTGAACCCAAAATGGAGACTGACTGTGGAGATGGTGGAATGATTTGGGAATGGTGTGATGAGTTTGTTGGTAGTTTGTCAAATTTCAATGGTATTAATGAAGAGTTTATCAAATGCATCGCTAATGCTAAATCTGTAAAAGTTAAAATGAATGGAAAACAGTATTATGATACGCGTACACTGACTGCAAAGCAGATCAAATCAATTAAAGATACCTATGAATACTATATTGCACTTGGCGGTAAGTTCAATTATTAGTATTTATGTAAAACGTAATAATGAACTGTAAAAGTAAACGATGCTAAAGAATAATCATGGCCATCAAATTTCAATATAACAAGACCTCGCTGAACGAGCTGAACAAGCAGCTCAAGACGCGAACTCGTGCCCTGCCCACGCTAAAGAGCAAGGAGAGTGCGCTGCGCCTTGAGGTGAAGAAAGCCAAGCAACATTCGGAGAGCCTTGTCGCACAGTTAGAGGCCGAACTCAAGTCGTATGAGTACATGGCCCGGCTTTGGAATGAATTTGAGCCAGGACTGATTTCGGTGACCGATGTCAAGCTGAAGACCGTCAAGATTGCGGGCGTGCCCGTGCCGGCCTTGGAGGAGGTGCTTTACGATGTGAAGGACATCAACCTTTTCACCAAGCCGATGTGGTATGCCGACGGGGTGCAAATCCTGAAGAACTTGGCGCAGTTAGGCATCGAGTCGGAGGTCTACACCGAGGTGAGCCGCGTTTTGGACTACCAACGGAAGAAGACCACGCAGAAAGTCAACCTTTACGAGAAGGTGCAAATCCCTGGCTACATCGAAGCCATACGCAAGATCAAGCGATACATGGAAGACGCGGAGAACCTTGATAAGGCTTCGCAGAAAATCGTGAAAAACAAACACATAGCAGAAGAGGAGGCAGAGCATGGTAACTGAAATGACGAAATATGATTTCATCCTGTTGAGTGGCGACGCCGACGCTTTCCTCCGCAAGTTGCAGGAAGTGGGCGTGGTCGACATCACCCGGTCCACCAAGGCTATCGACGAGAAGTCGGAGACGCTGTCGTCGAAGGCTGGGTCGTATCGTAAAGCCTTGTCGCTGCTGAAAAACGTGACCCCCGCTGAGTTTGCCGAAAAGAATTATGGCGACCTTGCCGAAAACGTCATCGAGACGGTTCGCGAGATTGAGACGACCCAAGAGCAGTTGTCCCAGCTTCAGAAAGAGCTTGAGGAACGCAAGCCTTGGGGCCGTTTCGATGGGAAGACCATCGAAAAGCTCAAGGAGCGCGGGCTGAACATGCACTTCTACAAGGCGAAGGCCATCGAACCGGCATGGAAGGAACAATACGCGCTGAGCGAGATTGCCTCGGTGGATGGCTACAGCTATTTCGTGGTCGTTTCCGACGCCGACGACTACAGTTTCCCGCTGAAGGAAATGCCAGCCCCTAACGCTGATTTCTCTTCCATTGAAAAGAAAATCAGTGAGTTGGAGTTTAAGGTTGAGACAAAGGAACGCCTGCTCTCGGAACTGAAATGCCACGAAAAGGACCTTCAGAACGAATTGGACAAGACACTCTCAAAACTCGACCTGCATTTGGCTCACGTTTCGGGAACCAAAGCCGCCGAAGACTACATCACGGTCTTTGAAGGCTATGCACCCGCCGAGACTGAACACGCCTTGCGCGACATGCTCGAAAAAGAGAACGTGCTTTACATCGAGGATAAGGCCAAGGTCGATGACAATCCGCCTATCAAGCTGAAGAACAATAAGTTCGTGTCGATGTTCGAGCTGCTGACCGACATGTACGGTCGCCCGAAGTACAACGAGTTTGACCCGACGGTGTTCATTTCCATCTTCTTCATGCTTTTCTTCGCTTTCTGCATGGGCGATGCGGGCTATGGCCTCGTGCTCATCTTGGGAAGCCTTGGCTTGAAGAAGGTTTTGGGCAAAATCGCGCCCCTGGGTGTCACTTTGGGCATTGCCACAACGGTGATAGGATTGCTGTTCCACACCTTCTTTAGCATGGATATGCTGCAATGGAGCTGGATTCCTGAAGGCGTGAAGAAGTGCATGTTGCCTTCGCAAATTGCGGGCTATGACGGTACGATGGTCCTTGCCCTGCTCGTCGGTATTGTGCATATTTGCCTCGCCATGATCGTGAAGACCTACCAAAGCACGAAGGTGAAAGGCTTCGCCAACTCCTTGGGTACTTGGGGCTGGACGTTGCTTATTGTCGGTGGTGTCATCGTGGGCGGTCTCGCCCTGATGGGTGTCATGGACAAGGCGGTGACCAAGTGGGTGATTATCATCCTTGGTGGTCTCTCTGCCTTGGGTATCTTCTTCCTCAACGACCTGCACCGCAATCCTTTGAAGAATTTCGGTTCGGGCTTGTGGGACACTTACAACACCGCTACGGGCTTGCTCGGTGATGTGCTGAGTTACCTGCGTCTCTACGCTCTCGGCTTGGCTGGCGCCAAACTTGGCGAGGCTTTCAATGCCATTGGCGTACAGGCCTTGGGTGACGGTGGCGTGGGCTGGATTTGGTTCATCCTCATCGTCGTCATCGGTCACACGCTGAATGTCGCGATGTGCGTCCTTGGTGCTTTCGTTCACCCCTTGCGACTCAACTTCCTCGAGTTCTTCAAGAATTCTGGCTACGAAGGCACGGGCCGCAGGTACAACCCTTTACAATCATGAATATGAAGAACTACGGATTATACAGATTAAACGGATTTCCGACAAAAATTTGGAAGGCGCAAGCACCCAATTCATACGGATACCTATCGGCGTTAGCCTATCTGTATCAATCGGATGCTTGCATCCCAATAATTCACGAAAAAGAATCCGTCCAATCCGTGAAATCCGTAGTTAAATATCAGTTCGAAATCAACAATTCAACAATTCAACAAATAAACAATCAACATTATGTTATCAACAATCTTAGGTTATCTCGGTCTCGGCCTCGTGTTGGCCTTGGCCGGTATCGGAAGTTCAATCGGCACTTCGACGGCGGGCAACGCTGCCGAGGGCGGTCTCAAGAAACGTCCCGAGGCATCGGGCAATTTCATGGTGCTGTCGGCACTGCCGGCCACCCAGGGCATCTATGGCTTTGTGGCATTCTTCATGCTGCTGAGCAAGATGAAGGCTGACCCGACGCAAGGTCTCATCATCTTCGGCGTGGGCCTCTGCGTGGGCTTGGTCTGCATGATTTCGGCCATCCGTCAAGGTCAGGTTTGCGCCAACGGTATCGTCGGCGTGAGCCAGGGTCACGACGTGTTCACCAACACGCTGATTTACGCCGCTCTGCCTGAGTTCTACGCTATCTTGGGCCTTGTGGGCGCTTTGATGGTGTAATTGGGAATGCAGAATTAGGAATGCGGAATAGTTATTCCGATTCGACAATGTAGAGACGTGCCATGGCGCGTCTCTACTTTTTTTGTCGCAATTGGTGATTAACTGGCTACTATCCTTGTTTGGAGGAAAAATGTTTATATTGGCAGTCGGAAAGCCAAGATCATGTGTTAGAATGCAGGAATTAAGAGCCTCGATTTTAGTGGGCATTGGGACAAATACTGATGATGTCATCAAAGATTCACCCCAAATGTCCACTCAATGTAATCAATGGAATTGAGGTGAATCTTCATGAAAGTGCCGATGTAGTAGTTGCGGTTCTTGCCGAGATAATACTTATAGCCAACTCTTTCATAATAAGGTGTGTAGAACTCTGGCAAAAGCTTCGACCCATGATATAGGTAATAGGCAGCACCGGCACAAAAGGCAAAACGCCCAAATTGCGCTTCAAAATCAGCAGAGACAGCGAGATGCGTTGAATTCCAAAAACGGTAGGGTACTCCACTGAGTTTATGGCAGTAACGGGTTTCTCCCGTCCAAAGGAAATCCATTGCAACATCCCAGCGAAACCTTGGGTGAAATTGCCTTGAGAAGCCCACACGAAAGGTGTTCCCCACAAAAAAAGGAGTTTCGTTGGGCAACTGATCGTCCACTCGGGTATAAGTTTGGAGCCATCCGAAACCTTCCGAAATCATTAGGTTGTTTTTCTTTTCAAAAGGCTGGTTCTCAAGTGGTAAAGATTCTGTTCTACCGCTGGGATGATAGCGCAAAGCCAATTTAAGGAAATGGCTGTTGATGCCATTGTCGGGGAGAAATGTGGCTCCGTTGGAAGAATGATAATAGCCGTAACGGATGACTGCATCCAATTGTTCACTCAAGCGGATGGTTGGCCCTAAATCGAAACTGACATGGAAATTCAAGGCAGAGCCAAGCATCTCGTTGCCATGCCTTGTCCAAAGGTCGGCACCAAAAATGATATCGTAGTCAAACGACCATCGTTTTCCGTTGTAGATGTGGTCGTCCACAAAATAAGCCAAAGAGAAACAATCCCCGATGGGACCATATCGGTCGCCCTCATGTGTGTAGTAAATGACGCTGTCCAAGGTGTTGTGCGTGTAGCCAATCAATAGACCCTGATGCCCTTCCCCGACGCGCAAATCGAATCCATAATGGTGATAATGAGAAATATACTCATGTTTGGCACTAAAAGGGGTATAATGCCCAAGGTCAAAACCTGGTTCGTAATAGAGATTTTGGCAAAAGCTTTGCGCGGAAACGGAAATCGTTGCTGTGATTAGAAATACTAACGATAACAGTTTTTTCATGTTATAGTTCATCCTTCAGCCGTTCAATCATCCTACGTTCTTTCTTCGTCGGGCGGCCTGCGCCACGGTCGCGCCACTCGGCTTTGTAAGCACGCATGAACTCGATGCGCTCGTATTCCTCCTTGGGCGTGAGGTCGGCATAAACCTCGGGCACTTGTTTGGCCGAGACGCGGTTTTTGATGACGGTCTTCACCTGAACGACTTTGTGAAGTTGCTCGATTTGCACTTGGATGACGTCGCCTTCCTTCACCTCGCGCGAGGGTTTTACGGGGTTGCCGTCCACCTTCACCTTGCCGCCCTTGATGGCATCAGCAGCCAGCGAGCGTGTCTTGAACAGGCGTGCCGCCCACAGCCATTTGTCGATTCTTATAGGTTCTTCCTTGTTTTCCATTTTGTCGTTTTTGGTTTCTGGTCCTTTGCATAGTTGGCTTTTGCTTTTAGCCGTTAGCTATTAGCTTGGCCTCACTAGGCTAATGGCTAATAGCTAATTGCTTACAGCCAACTGCCAGGAGCCAGAAGCCATAGGTCATAGCTTACTTCTCCTTAAAAATCAACTGAATCGGAACACCATTGAAGTCCCAAGTCTCGCGAATCTTGTTCTCCAAGAAGCGTTTGTAGTTGTCCTTCACGTCCTTCGGCAGGTTGCAGAAGAAGATGAACTGCGGCGCGATGCTCTTCAGCTGGGTAATGTACTTGATTTTCAGGAAGCGTCCGCGCGAGGCCGTTGGTAGCGGCACGGAGTTGATGATTTCCAGCATTTTGTCGTTCAGCTCGCGCACGGGAACGCGACGCTCGCGGTTTTCGTAGACCTTGTGTGCGGTTTCCAGCACCTTGTATATGCGTTGCTTGTTGATGGCCGAGGTGAAGATGATGGGATAGTCGGTGAAGGGTGCCGTCCTGTAGCGGATGTGTTCCTCGTATTCCTTGTGCGTGTTGGAGTCTTTTTCCACGAGGTCCCACTTGTTGACGACCATCACCAAACCTTTCTTGTTGCGCTCGATGAGGCGGAGGATGTTCATGTCCTGTGCCTCGAAGCCTTGTGTGGCGTCGAGCATGAGGATGGCCACGTCGCAGTCCTCGATGGCGCGGATGGAACGCAAAACGCTGTAAAATTCAATGTCTTCTTCCACCTTGCTCTTCTTGCGCAGGCCAGCCGTGTCGACGAGCATGAACTCCATGCCAAAGGCCTTGTATTTGGTGTAGTTGGCGTCGCGGGTGGTGCCGGCGATGTCAGTCACGATATGTCTGTCGGTGCCTAAAAATGCGTTAATCAACGACGACTTACCCACGTTGGGTCGTCCCACCACAGTGAAGCGCGGCAGGTCGGTGTTGAAATCGGTGGTGTTGGAGGGCAAAAGTTCGCAGATTTTGTCCAACAGTTCGCCTGTACCCGTTCCCGTCATGGCGGAAATCGGCCAAGGCTCATCCAAGCCCAAACTATAGAATTCGCCAATCAGGTTTTCCTTGTTAGGTTCGTCTATCTTGTTGACAGCCAACAAGACAGGCTTCTTTTGCAAACGCAGAATTTGTGCGACTTCCTCATCCAAGATGTGAAGTCCGTCGCGACCGTCCACCAAAAAGATGATAACATCTGCTTCTTCGATGGCCAGGTCCACCTGTTTGCGGATCTCTTCTTCAAAGATGTCGTCCGACCCAACCACATAGCCGCCGGTGTCGATGACGGTGAATTCCTTTCCGTTCCAGTCGCTTTTGCCGTAGTGCCGGTCGCGCGTCACGCCGCTCGTCTCTTCCACGATGGCCATGCGCTGCTTCAGCAGCCGGTTGAAAAGCGTCGATTTTCCCACATTGGGTCTCCCCACAATTGCTACGATGTTTGACATTTTCTTGTTGAATTAGATTTTGGGCTGCAAAGGTACGGATTATTTCTTTGCATTGTGTCGTTGCACGAGCCAATTGATGTAATCGTCACTTACGTTTTCGATTTCGCCCTTGTCGTAAATGGTCAGTAGGGTTACATCGGCATCGCCACTCACAAGCACGGTCAGCGTCAACACCCTTGCGCCGCCTCTTTTGCCTTTGCCTTTAGATTGGATGGCCATACGCACCTTGCGTACACCGCCTCCCAAGTCATCGCCTTACAGGGGGTGCTTCATCAAATCCTTTTGGAAAGCGATAAGGTCGTTGGTGAACGAAGGATACTTTTTCGACAGAGGTTTGGCTTGCCGTTTGAAATCCTCACCGAGGGTTATGGTTACATTCATGCCGTTTCCTCCATTTGCAGTTCCTTGATGAAGTCATCCAAAGTTTGCAGTTGTCGTCCTTCACGTTTCGCCGCCTCTACTTCGTCGAGGGCGCGATAGAGCGTTTCTTTCACATACTCCTGTTGGTGGCGGGTTTCGGCCACTTCCTTTTCTGTGGCTTCCATCAGTTTGCTGGCCAACCAGTTGCGGTCTTTGCGGCTCAGGGCCAATCCTTGCAGGTAAGACCAGAGATTGTTCAATGCCATTGTCGTCATCGTCTTGTGTTTTTAGTGTTTATGCCTGCAAAATTACGCAAAAATTCCCGAAAATCTTGCAAAAACCGCATTGCGGAAAACAAAATTTCCCTACTTTTGCAGTTTCAAATCAAGGCATGATTTTATGCTAAATACTTGTAAATCATTGATTATTAATATTTTACGAAAAAGTGGGGGGGGGTAAATCTCAACTCCATGCTTTTCCATACCCTTAATCCAAGACAGGCCGAAATGGTTTGCCTTGGATTTTTTTTTGCCTATTTGTGCCTATCGGGGTCTTCGAAAACCCCCAGGCCCCCTTTGCAAAGGGGGACGGCGCAAAGCGTCGCAGAATTTGGGTCCGATAGGCCCACGTCCGATAGGCCCACGTCCGATAGGCCAGCGTCCGGTAGGTGTCCCCCTTAAAAGGGGGTCGGGGGTTTCAACCAACCCCCGGCAGGCAAATCCTGAAATCTGAAATCATTAAATCTTCAAACACCTAAATTATCACAAAATGCTCAGAAAAAAGAATTCCCTGAAAGCCATCGCGCTTTCGCTCGGGCTGGCGGCCCTGCTGCTGCCGGCCAACACACTGAACGCCCAGAGCAGGCCCGGAGACCTGTTCGGCAGCGAACCCCAAGCCAACGGCAACAGTCCCAAAGGACTGTTCGGCAGCGAACCCCAAGCCAACGGCAACAGTCCCAAAGGACTGATGGAACAGAACCGCAGCGGCGAGACCCTCGAAATCTCCGACAGCGGCATCACCAACGGCAACTTCGGCGAGCAGCCCACTCCCCTCGGCAGCGGCCTTGTCCTGCTGATTGGCGCAGGCCTCGGCTATGTGGCACTCAAAAAGAAGGAGGACGAACAATGAAAAAGCTATCGATTTTCGTGGCAGCCCTTGTGCTGACCCTCGGCCTTGCCCAGTGCAAGAAAGAACAGACCAACGACACCCCAAGCGAGGGCAATGGCGTGAGGATCACGCTGAACGTCGGTGCTCCGACAGGCTCAGCAGCTAACGGCTCAAGGGTGGATGTGAACCCTGAAGCCGAACAGCAAGTCACTTTTGGAGTGAACGACCAGATTCTCGTCGGTTACGATGGCGCGTATGTGGGCACTCTCACCCACAACGGCACACAGTTCGTGGGAGACATCACGGTCACCCAGAACGGCAAACAACGGCTCTATTTCTACTTCCTCGGCAACAAGGCCGATGTCACGCAGCTTACGGCAGGAACAAGCACCACCTGCACCGTGGACATCAGCGACCAAACGAGCGAACTCCCCGTAATCTCGATGGGGCAATCCGTCGGGTATTATTCCACGGACAAAACCGAATACGAATCGCGCCTCTACAACAAGTGCTCGCTGATGAAGTTCGACGTGACCACGCCTTCCACGGCTGCCATCTGCATCACGGGGATGAACAACACCGTGACGGTTGACTTCAGCAACCCGACCGACGAAGGCTTCACCTACGGCAAGGACGGCGACGGCTTGATCAAGATGCCCGCCAAGGACGAAAACAACGTCACTTGGGCCATCGTGCTTCCGCAAGACGCTTTGGCTGAAGGCGAGGACGGCTCGGTTTATACCGCCGACGATGCGTACGCCGGCACCCGCCCCCAAATGGATGCAATCGAGATGAACACGTTCCTCAATGCAGGCGTTGACCTGACTGCGACATCTGTTGTTATCACTGCTTTTACCGTAGACTTCAATGACGGCATCCTTCCCGAAGGCTGGACGACCATCGACGCCGATGGCGACGGCCACAACTGGGTGCTTGACACGGAAACCGAGTCTGCCTATGGCTATAACCAAAGCAATACAGGCCTCGATGGCAGCCACGAGATTCTCTCTGCATCATACCATGGAACTGAAGGTGCCCTCACCCCCGACAACTACCTCGTGTCGCCTAAAGTGACCTTGCGCAGCGGCAGCACCTTCAGCTTCTGGGCTAGCGCCCAGGATGCCGGTTATCCCGCCGATCACTTTGGCGTGTTCGTCTCCGACAACGGCACGGACGGCTGGACGATGGTGCAGGAGTGGACGATGACCGCCAAGGGCGCGAGTGGCAACAGAGGCGCAGGCCGCGACGGCAATACCCGTTACCAAGGCAACTGGTATCAATATACCGTCGACCTGAGCACCTACGCCGGAAAGAAGTACATCGCCATCCGTCACTTCAATTGCAGCGACAATTTCTTTTTGAAAGTCGATAATATCAGATTGGGCGACCCCAAACCCGGGACCTCATTCTCACAGAACTTCAATAATTCTGTTTTGCCCGAAGGCTGGACCACCATCGACGCCGATGGCGACGGCTACAACTGGGTGCTTACCGATCAAATGGCAGCCTATGGCTATAGTTCTCCCAATGATGGCCACGGTGGAACCGTAGGGATGACTTCAGGCTCATACCATGGATCTGCTGGTGCCCTTACTCCCGACAACTACCTTGTTACGCCTAAAGTGAACTTGGTTCAGGGCAGCACCTTCAGCTTCTGGGCTTGCGCCCAGGATGCCGATTATCCCGCCGAGCACTTTGGCGTGTATGTGTCCGACAACGGCACGAGCGGCTGGACGATGGTTCAGGAGTGGACGATGACCGCCAAGGGCGCGAGTGGCAACAAAGGCAATGGCCGCGACGGCAACACCCGTGACATAGGCAACTGGTATCAATATACCGTCGACCTGAGCGCCTACGCCGGAGAGAAGTACATCGCCATCCGTCACTTCAATTGCAGCGACGAGTTCTTTTTGGAAGTCGACGATATACTGCTGACCGTCAACTGATGACGGGCGGTTCTTCCGAATTTGCAATTCGGAAGTGTTGAGAGGGGAATTTGCAATTCCCGCATGATCGTTGAGACGTCACGGTGTGTGGCGTCTCTGCGTGTTTTTTCCGCAAAATGGCGAAACATTGGGGCTTTTCAATACATCATCCCCACAATCCACAAAGGCAGTTTCTTCCCGATGGGGTATTCCATCATGTCGGCCAAGACATACGAATCGGGCATGTCGGCGATTTGGTCGAAGGTCTTGTCTTGCCCGCCCACTTCGAAAGTGATGTGTCTGTCAACGAGGAAGTCGCCTTGCTGTTTTCCATATTCAACACTATGGCTTACGGCAAGTTGATTGACGACAAAACACTCCCTGATGGTGCCAATCTGGTTTTGTTGGCCGAGGGCGTAAAACAAATTGGGATTGTGAAGGTAGATTTTGTCGGGTTTCTGCAAGCGCGTCACCGACTTGTTGTCGGAATACAGCAGGTGGAGCATCTCGGCGCGTTGCAGGCCGCTGAGGTAGCCCAACACCGTCTGCTTGTTCAGCTCGAGATAGGTCGAGAGTTTGGCAATGTTCACCTCGTAGGGCACATTTTCTGCCAAAAAAAGCAACAATACCTTGATTTTCCGTGTGTTGGCGACCTCCACGCCGCAAAACTGCGTCAGTTCCTGATCGACGATGAAGTTGACGACATTTTCGATGCGGCTGTAGTATTCGGTCTCGTTGCCGTCGTAGAAAGGATAGTAGCCTGCACGAAGGTATTGCTCAAACAAGGGTTGAGGGTGACAAACGCGGTTCACCTCGTCGCAAACGGCATCGGGGTTGGTCAGAATCTCCTCTAAGCTATGTTTGGGCAGTTGGATGCCTTTATAGAAATGGAGGTATTCGCGGAAGGAAAGCCCTTCCATCATGTAGCTGAGTACACGGCGCGAGAGGTCGGCGTCGGCATTGAGGATTTGGAGCAGCGACGATCCGCTGAAGGTGATTTTGAGGTCGGGATGAAGGTCGATGATTTCCTTGATTTCTTTGCTCCAAGTGGGGTATTTGTGTACCTCGTCCAAGAAAAGGTGCTTGCCGCCTCGCATGTGGAACTGTTCGGCGAGGTCGAGCAAAGAGTGGTTGGTGAAATAAAGGCTGTCGAGTACGCAATAGAGTGCCTCGCCCGCATTGACGCCATAGGTTTGCTTGATGTACTGCCGCATGAGGGTCGTCTTGCCCACGCCTCGCGAGCCTCTGAGGGCCACCAATTGCTTCTCCCAAGCAATGTGCTGCATGATCTCGCGAACGATGTCCATGCTCACTTGCGAAATCAAAATCCGGTGTTTCCTGAATAGTGTTTCCATGGTGTTTTTGCATTTTCGGCTGCAAAAATAGTAAAAAAGGTTATTTGACTAACCTTTTTTGATGAATTTTCGGTTAGTCGACTAACCGATTTTTGAACAAAATCGTTTAGTCGAGTAACCTTTTTTTTGCCTGCCGAGGTGCTGCCGTAGGTCGCGACCTACGGTTACGTGTAGTTGTGTCTTTCAGCTGTAAGCGATAATTTTGCATCTACAGTTTTTGGTAAATAAAAACCGACGGCGTGGTGGAGCACACGATGCGTTACGCAAAGGAAAACATCCTCGGGGGGCTCGGATACCGCGTTGATGAAGTAGCCATGCATTTCAGGCAGTTTGTCCCTACCAGACGACAACTTGATACCATTCCCCTATATTTGCTAGGATTGAAAGAGGTTCAAAGGTGTTCAATATAGGCGTGACGGCATGGTGAGAGAAATTACAAAAATCTATAAAATGGCGTAATATGAAGACACCAAAAACTTATCAACATCCCTTGCGCGATATGCCATTTGCCATGCAAACCACGACAAACCGGCCTCAAAACGTCTCCGGAATGCGTTCAGCCCCGGCCTCAGCCTCGAAATAAGGCCGCTTTTCGAAGCCGAACATCTTGGCAATCACGCTGCTCGGGAACCGGCGGACGCTTTGGTTGTAGGTCTTGGCCGCTTCGTTGAAGCGCTCACGCTCGGTCAGGATGCGGTTCTCGCAGCCGGCCAATTGCGCTTGCAGGGTGAGGTATTCCTCGTTGGCCTTCAGGTCGGGATAGTTCTCGATGGAAACGATGAGGCGGTTCAGTGAGTTGCCCAATTGGTCTTGCGCCGACTCGAAGTTGGCGAACTCGATCTCGTCGAAGCGCTCCGTGTTGACGATCGCTGCAACGGCCTTGGCGCGGGCTTCGGTGACGGCAATCAAGGTGCCTTGCTCATACTCAGCGTAATTCTTCACCAAGGCGACGAGGTTGGGTACAAGGTCGGCACGGCGCTGATAGACGTTCTCCACCTGCCCCCAAGCCGTGGTCATGGCCTCTTGCTTCTTGACAAAGCCATTGTAGGTGCCAGCGCCCCAAATGAGGATGACACCCACAATGACGGCGATGATGGTTCCAGTTTTTTTCATGAATGGTTTTTAGGTACTATGACCATTGACTATGACCATGACCACACAAGGCTGTTAGCTATTAGCAATTAGCCTTTAGCTTAGGAGCTACCTGGTTAATAGCTAATTGCTAACTGCTAAAAGCCACTCAAATTGGTCATGGTCATTAGTCATGGTCAAACATCAAATGAATTCCAGTTTGTCGGGCGTCGTGTTCTTCTCGCAGTAGTGGCAGTGCAGCTTGAAGTTGCCTTCCGAGTCCTTGATGACCTTGAACTTGGTGGGCACGTCGTGCTCCTTGTTGGTCACGCAGTTGGGGTTGAAGCACTTCACGATGCGCTCGATGCTGTCGGGGATGCTGACGGTCTGCTTGCGGATGACCTCGAAGTCCTTGATCTCGATGATGGAGGCGGTGGGGGCCACGAGCGCGATCTTGTTGAAGTCGGCGGGGGCGAAGTACTTGTTCGAAACCTTGATGAAGCCTTTGGTGCCGTATTTCTTGCTTTCCACGTTGATGCCGACGTAAACGGGGTTGCTTTCCTTTTCGAGGTCCAGGATCTTGACGACTTGGAACACCTTGCCGGCGGGGATATGGTCGATGACGGTGCCATTCTCAATGGCCGACACGACTAGTTCTTTTCTTTTTTCCATTGTTGTGATTATTTTAGTCCTAAGATTGATGCGATTAAGGCTTGACGTGCATACACGCCGTTTTGGGCCTGTTGGAAGTAGTATGCCTTCGGGTTGGCGTCCACGTCCACGTGGATTTCGTTGACGCGCGGCAGCGGGTGCAGCACGCGGCAGTTGGGCTTCGAGTTCTCCAACATGGCGTTGCGCAGCACATACGAGTTCTTCACCTTCTCGTATTCCTCGGGGTCGGGGAAGCGCTCGCGCTGGATGCGGGTCATGTAGATGATGTCGGAGTGGGGGATGGCCTCCTCCAATTCGGTGTATTGGTGATACTCAAGCTTGCGGTCCTTGATGTGCTGCTTCACCACGCTCGGCAGTTTCAGCTCGACGGGCGAGACGAGGTTGAACTTGGCGTTGAAGTGGCACATGGCCTCGACCAAGCTGTGGACGGTGCGTCCGTATTTCAGGTCGCCCACGAGGGTGATCTCAAGGTTTTCGAGCGTTCCCTGCGTCTTGCGGATGCTGTAGAGGTCGAGCATGCACTGCGTGGGGTGCTGGTTGGCGCCGTCGCCAGCGTTGATGACCGGCACCTTCGACACTTCGGAGGCGAAGCGCGCCGAACCTTCGATGGGGTTGCGCATGACGATGAGGTCGGCGTAGCTGGCCACCATAGTGATGGTGTCGGCGAGCGACTCGCCCTTCTGGATGCTCGTTCCGGCGGTGCTGCTAAAGCCGATGACGTTGCCGCCCAAGAGCTGGATGGCGGTCTCGAAGCTCAGGCGCGTGCGCGTCGATGGCTCGAAGAACAGGGAGGCGATGATGCGGCCGTGAAGCAGGTTCTGGTGCGGGTTCTTCTCGAAGTCTTCGGCGGTGTCAAGGACATGGCAGATTTCTTCCGGCGTGTAGTCGCTGATGGAAATCAGGCTGCGGTTTTTCAGTGAAATTGACATAGGCGTATGGTTTTAATTTGTTGTTTCGACAAAAAAAAGACGGCCAACACTTTGGCCGCCAATATGGGGAATAGGG
>JAFSJF010000088.1 GCA_017439405.1 Bacteroidales bacterium | reverse complement strand
GGAGCCGTCGAGGGTGTAGTGGACGGTCGCGCCTTCGGTCTCGCAGCTGATGGCGACGGTCTGCGCCTCGGTGTAGGAGCCGCCTTCTGGCGAGAAGGTCGGTGTTGCCGCGACGGGCAAGGCGTCGACGGTTCCGCTGAGGGCGACCGTTTGGTTGATGTCGCCACTGGCTGCGGTCACGTTGCCGCTATAGTCGCCAGTGTCCAGTCCTTCAATCATGCGGACATAAACCGTTGTTTCCGAGATTGTTCCCTCAACGGGGACGAGGGTCAGACTGCTTGTGTAGGTGCCAGAGGCGGTGAAGCAGATGGCGAAGTTGTCGGAGGCGGTGATGGTCATGCTTTCGGTGAGAGAAGTCCCTGAAACCGTGAACGTTTGCGAATCCGATGGCCCGTTGCCGTACACATAGCCGAAATCGCTCAACGAATTGGGACTGACGGTCAGCGTTGGGGTGGGCTGGGGAGCGTCACCCAAGACGAAGAGCTCGATTTGGGTGTTTTGGATGTTAGTGTTGATGGAGGTGTAGGCTCGCCAGTCCTGATTGTTGTAAACGCCAAGATAGCGGGATGTGGCTTGATGCTTGAATCCATGATAATCAGGGTGTTCCGAATCGGTGACGTTAAGTTCCCAAACATTATCCGAATTGGTGCCAACACGAACACCATTATTGGCATTGGTCGAATACAGCCAAGCACTCTCTTCACCGGCGGGATGGATGATGTAGCCGCCTTCGGTAGCCTCAAACGTCCATTGCAATTGGCTGTTTCCCGTGACGATTTGATTGTTGCTTATCGTGACGGAAACGGCGGTCGGGGCGGAAGAAGTGCCGTTGGCCGAGGTCAATGCCTTTCCGCTGTACACATCCACGATGAGGTAAACGTAACCTTCAGAAACTGTGTGGTTATCGACTTTGTTGAACGTGAGGCCTTCTTCGATGGTATAGGTCGCCTCTGCAATCTCGCTGGCCTCAGAGCCCTCCTTCCAGGCCTTGGCCTTGAGGGTTGTGGTCTCGCTGATGGCCAGCGGAGCATTGTAAACAGTGCTGTTCTCGGTCGGGTCATTGCCGTCCGTGGTGTAGCGGACGGTTGCGCCAAGCGTGGTGCAGGCGATTGCTACCGATTGTGGCTCATAGTAGGTGCCACCCGCAGGATTGAAGGTGGGCGTGGCAACGGTTTGTTGTGGAGGCGTGCCGCTCGTGCAATACATGATTTCCAACGCCTTGATTCTCCTATGTCCAGTATTTCCGCCGATGGTGAAGTTCACCGTAGCATCGTTTCCTGTCCAGGTCGGCGATACGAATGTACCCACATCTGTGGTGATTTCGTTGCTTCCGTCGCCACTGCCGAATGTCAGCGTGACGGAGTTGATGTAGCCTGACGAGGTCGTGACGGTGAAGTAGTTTCCGCCATAGCACCTGACTGCGGTGCCTGTGGTGAAATACTTCGGCGTATTGCTGTTTGTGCCTTTGTGGAAGGTCAGCGTGACGTCGTGGTTGACGGAAATAGGTGTACCGTCAAGGTCGTGTTGGTTTTCGTAACCTAGTGTTGAAAGGTCAATGGAGGTGTTGTAGCATTCCTGCCCCCAAAGGCCCATTCCTGTCAACAGCAATAGTGCCGTCAACAATAATTGTAGATTCCGTTTCATTTGAATTGAGTTTTAATTATTACTTTTGTTTGATATTCAAAGAATTATGTTGATATGCTTACCTGATATGCGAAAGGTCAAAAATAGGGAATTGTCGCCTATAGGGAACGTCCGTCGAACAAGAATTTTTCAACAGCGATTGTTGATAACTTGTTGATAAAAATAGGGTTGAACTTGTGGCGTATGCCAAAATTTTGTAGTTTTGCAGCGTTATTACACCTTAGATAAATGAAAAAAGTAGTACGTACCATTTGGATCAGCGCCCTGTCGGGCTTGGCTTTCCTCGCTGCTTGCTGCACTACCAAGGGCGGCTTGTCGAAGGCCGAACGCAAGCAACTCATCAAGGAGCGCGACTCCATCCAGGAAGTCCTCAGTAGGCGTGAGGGGGCTACCGTTTATGGCACACCCGAAGTCATGCAACGCTACAGCCTTGAGACCTTGCGCCTTCGCAGCCAGCTCGATTCCATCAACTACAAGTTGGGCGAGGACGTGGATTTGGAGAAAAGCGCACAACAGTATGAAAACCAAAAGAAAAGAATGGAGGAAATGATGGAAAGGGAACGGAAACGCTCGGATTTGTCGATGCGCCTTGAGCAGTTGAGAAACACTATCCGTGAACGCGAAGGTTCATGCGTCTATGGCTCGCCCGAGGTCATCGAGGAGTATGCACGAGAGACAAACCGCCTGAAAGAGCAAGCTTTTGAACTTGAAGTGGAACTTAAGGAAATGGAAAAAGGGAGACCATGAAAAAAGTGTCACGGAAAGTTTGGATTTGGGTTTTGGCGGGCGTGGCTGCTATCATAGGCATGGTTTCTGCAGTAGTCGTTTTGCTTCGCCCTCGTCCGGTGCTTTATGGTCCGCCAGAGGTGCTTTACGGTCCGCCTTCTTGGTATGAAGATGATTCGTCAGCGAATGGCAGGCATGAGAAAATCGCACCTCAACTGATAGAGTTGGAAAATGAGTGAACGCTTAGGGTTTTACAAAAAGGTGATGCTCGAACTCAACCGTGCCGTGCTGCAAGAGCGGATTGAGAAGCACGAGCTTCACCAGCTTTTTTGGGAATGCACGCTGCGCTGCAACCTCAATTGCCGGCATTGCGGCTCAGACTGTCGTATGCTCTCCGAAACCGCCGACATGCCGCTTGTAGATTTCTTGAAAGTCTTGGATGAAATCCGCAGCCACATGGACCCGTCGAAGGTGATGGTCATCACTACGGGCGGTGAACCCACGATGCGCCGCGACTTGGCGCATTGCGGCCTCGAAATCTCCAAGCGCGGCTTCATGTGGGGCATGGTCAGCAATGGGATGTTGCTTACGCCAGAAAGACTTAACGAGTTCGTTGCCAATGGGCTAAAGTCCATTGCGGTCAGCTTCGACGGCTTCGAGGACGACCACAACTGGATGCGCGGCAACCCGCAAAGCTACAAAAACGTGTTGGTGGCCGTGGAAGCCTTGAAACAGCATCCTGGCCTCACTTGGGATGTCATTACCTGTGTCAATCAACGCACAATCAAATACTTGCCGAGATTCCGCGACTTCCTGATTTCCCTTGGTATCAGGCGTTGGAGGCTGTTCACGGTGTTTCCCTTCGGTCGCGCCGCCAATGAGCCCGACTTCAAACTCTCCAATAGCCAATTCGTTGAGATGATGGAGTTTATCAAGCAGACGCGGCTCGAAGGCAAAATCCGTGCCGACTATGGCTGCGACGGCTTCCTTGGCCGCTATGAAGGCGAGGTGCGCAACCATTACTATTCGTGCAGCGCGGGCATCAACATCGCATCGGTGCTGGCTGACGGCTCCATATCGGGCTGCCTGAGCATCCGCAGCGACTACCACCAAGGCAACATCTACCAGGACAGCTTCTGGGACGTTTGGCAGACCGGGTTCGGCATTTACCGAGACCGCCATTGGATGAAGACCGACCACTGCGCCAGTTGCAAGATGTGGCGCTATTGCCAAGGCAACGGCTTCCATTTGCGCGACGGCGAGGGGAAACTGCAAGTGTGCCAGTATCGGTTGATAGTTGACAGTTGATAATTAGGCTTGTGTCAACAATTTGTAGGAATCCACTGCAAAGCAGCAAAATCCATTGGTGACGCCGAATACAAAGCGCTTCGTTCGATTCGTCTGATTCGTAGTTGCCTTAATCCGTGAAATCTGTGTAATCTGTAGTCAAAAACAAAATATCCATCTGTAATCTTGAATCGTATCTACATCGTCGGCTATATGGGCGCGGGCAAGACCACCGCCGCGAAGCGCATCGCCAACCGCTTGGGCTGGGAAGTGGTTGACACGGATGCCATGTTTGAGGAAAAATACCGTATCTCCGTGTGCGACTTCTTCCACAAATATGACGAGCAATTGTTCCGAAAACTAGAGTCGGAAGTGTTGAAAACCACTGAAAATATGGAATATACGGTTGTTTCGACAGGCGGCGGACTGGCCTGCTATTTCGACAACATGGAATGGATGAACCGCCACGGCCTGACGGTGTTCATGCGCATCAGTCCCGAAGCTGCCGCCGACCGCATCCTGCACTCCAAGCGCAAACGTCCCCTGACCGAGAACAAGACCGAGCAAGAATTGGCCGAATACATACGCCATCATTATGCGGAGCGCCTGCCTTTTTACGAGCAGGCCAGAATCACGGTGAAAAGTGAAGACTTGGATTTGGAGGAGCTGATAAAACAAATAGAGCATGATAAAGGCTGCATTATTAATAGGTGTCCTGTTGGGCTTTAGCCTTGCCTGCCAAGCGCAAGACATCGACAGCCTCTATCGCGTGTTTGAAAGCAACGGGGGAGAGGAAGCCTACCAAGCTGCCGTGGCCATCGACGAGGCCATTGGCCGCGAACCCAACTTCGATGCCCACACCAGCAAGGACGATATCAAGCTCAAGGTGCTGCGCACGATGATCCTCCATTTCTTCAACAACGAGGAATACCAGCATGTGGCGCTCTATTCGGAGAAGGGCATCGCGCATTACGAGAAGATTGGCGACCACTTCAACCTCGCGGGCTGCTACATGACCTTGGCCAATGCCTACCAGCGCCTCGGACAGTTCGACAAGGCCATCGACTGCTACAACCGTTGCAGCGACATCATGGACGAGCTCGGCGGTGAGATGGCCGAAGTCAACAAACGGTATGTGATGAACAACATCGCCGAGATCCACCTCTCGATGGACGAATACAGTCGTGCCGAGGAGCTTTACCGCACTTGCATCGCCATGCTCGGCGAAGTGGCCCCGACCGACACCGCCGCCAACCTCGACCTCGCCACCTATTGGCAGAATCTCGCCGAGGTGCGCATCGCCGATGCGGGCAAGGCCGACAGCATTACGAGCGCTGCCAAGCTCGACGAAGCCGTCAGCTTCGCGCTACGCTCGCTCGACCTTTCGCAACGCTACCACGACACGCCCCACAAGATCGTCAACCGTTTGGTCGCCCTCTCGAAGGCCACTTTCCAAAGCGGACGGCCCGACGAAGGCCTTGCCCTGATGGAGGAAGCCTTGCGCATCGCCAAAGACAACGGCGACGTGTTCATGGAAGCCGTCATCTACGTGCAACGTGGCCAGTTCGAAAGCCAGCTGAAGCATAACGCCGAGGCGGAAAAAGACTTCTTGGCAGCCATCAGGTCGGCGGAAGAGAATCACTTCACGGAAGTGCTGCAACAAGCCTTGGAAGGCATCGGTCCAGTCGTCCGCCAGCGCGACCCAGTCATGGCTTTGGACTATCTGCAACGCAGCGTCGCACTCCGCGACTCGCTCTTCAACGAGCGTCAGCAGCATCTCATCCGCGACTATCAGGTGCGCTACACCATGCAGCAGAAAGACCACGAATTGGAGATGGAACATGCGAAGACGAAACAAAACCGGATGTATGCCATCGTGCTCGCCATCGTGGCGGCACTACTGTTGCTCATCGCCGTCATTTGGTATCGCTTGGCCATGGTGCGCAAGAAACGCAATGAGGTGCTGCAACGCGTCAACCAGACCAAAGACCGCCTGCTCTCCATCGTCTCGCACGACGTAAAGACCCCCGTGGGCGCCATCTGCACCGTGCTGCGCCAGATGACCAACCACTACGACACCATGGACGACACCGATCGCAAGGCCAGCCTCGTGATGATGCGCTCGTCAGCCGAGGCCTTGAACGACCGTGTCGTGAACATCATGCAATGGGTGAGGGGCGAGCTTGAAAATGCCGAGATCAGACGCAACCAGTTCAACCTCAACCGTTTGGTCGACGATTGCATCAAGATGCAAATGGCCTCAATTGATGCCAAGACCCTGATCGTCCGCAACGAAGTGGCTCCCATGCTCACGGTTTGCGACGACGAAGGCGCGGTGAGCCTCGTAGTGCAAAACCTGCTCGGCAACGCCGTGAAGTTCTCCTATCCCAACGGCGAAATCCGCGTGAAGGCCGAGGAAAAGGGCAGTCGTGTGTGGCTCTCTGTCGAAGACGACGGCATGGGCATCGCCGAGAAGAAGTTGGAGAAGATCTTCGGTTTCATGACTTCGTCGGCCAAGGGAACAGGAGGGGAGGCGGGCACCGGCATCGGCCTTTTCGTCAGCAAGCAGCTCGTCGACAAGATGGGCGGCGAAATCTCGATCGAAAGCGTGAAGGGTGAAGGCACTACGGTGCGGTTTAGCGTGAATGCCAAGGTGTAGTTTTTTTTCTTGTTTTGACCCTGACTATGAACCCTGACCCTGACTATGAACCCTGGCCCTGACTATGAACCCTGACCCTGACCCTGACTATGAACCCTGACCCTGACCCTGACTATGAACCCTGACCCTGACCCTGAACCCTGACCCTGAACCCTGACCCTGACCCTGAACCCTGACCCTGAACCCTGACCCTGACTATGAACCCTGACCCTGACTATGAACGGTGATTATAAATAAGTATGTTGAACACTTTAATAAATGAAAGATGAGAAATTTCAAAAACTATGACGTTTGGACGGACGGCGTTGATTTTTGCGTCGAGGTCTATAGAATGACAGAGCAATTCCCGAAAAAGGAAACTTATGCTTTATGCGACCAAATGCAAAGAGCCGCAGTCTCAATTCCTTCCAATGTTGCTGAAGGTTGTTCCAGACGCTCTGAAAAAGAATTTGGCCATTTTCTTGAGATATCGCTTGGCTCGGCTTATGAAGTAGAGACGCAACTGGAGATAGCAGTTCGTTTGGGTTATGTTACGAAAGAGCAATTTGACAAATCGCAAAAGTCGGTTCAGTCCATAGAAAAAAGATTATCAAGTTTCATCAATAATATAAAGCCAACAGCTACTTCTTATCCAGACCGTTGACATTTCCCGAATCAGCTTGAACTTTCGGTAAAAGCCGGTCAAGGTCAGGGTACTTGGTCAGGGTGAAAAACAACACTCAATGAATAAAAATCCAAAAAACATCAAAATCCTAATGGTCGAGGACCAACCGCTATGCCGACTCGGCGTAAGGATGTCGCTTGCCGACACCGACTTGCCTTGCGAGCTGGTGGGCGAAGCCGAAACCGTCGAGCAGGCCGTCAGCTTCCTCAAGGCGCATGGCGACGCGCTCGACCTAATCCTCTTGGACTACGTCCTACCCGACGGCACAGGCAGCGACGTCATCTCAGCGGCGCGACAGCACTGCCCCAAGGCAAAAATCGTCGTCCTCTCGGGCGAGGCCGGCGGCGCCGTCGTCAAGCAACTGATGGACAGCGGCATCAACGGCTTCATGAGCAAGAACGTGAAGCCCGAAGAATTGAGCCTCGTGTTAGGTTCGGTAATGCAGGGCGCCGACTATGTGGGCGAGGGCAACATGCTCATCGAGCGCAGCGTGAAGGCCGACATGGACCACCTCAACGCCCTGACGCGCCGCGAGATGGAAATCATCACCCTCTGCGCCAACGGAATGAGCGCCAAGCAAATCGCCGATGAGCTTTGCATCTCGACCCATACCGTCGAGAACCACAAGGACAACATCTTCAAGAAAATCGGCGTGAAGTCCAACTCCGAGCTCATCCTCTACGCCTTCCGTGTGGGGCTGATTAGTTAGTTTGAAACTTGAAAAAAGTCACGGAAATCGTCTGAAAAAGTGGAAAAAGTCACGAAAATCGGCTAAAAAAAGTGGAAAAAGTCACAAAAATCGTCCGAAAAAAGTGGAAAAAGTCACGAAAATCGGCTAAAAAAAGTGGAAAAAGTCACGAAAATTTGTCGTTTTTCATTGGAAAAGCGTAATTTTGCAGCTTGAAAACCAATGGAAAAGTGTCATGCTGAAGCGAAAGATCGAAGAAAGAATCAAGCAGCACCTGACCTCAGATAGCCCTACAATCATGATTGTCGATGGAGCACGTCAGGTTGGCAAGTCGTATATTATCAGGAACTTGGGGAAGGAACTGTTCCCGAATTTCGTGGAAATCAACATGTATGACGACAAGAAGGGCGACAAGGCCTTTGAAGGCACGGGGTCGGTGCAGGACTTCTATTTCAGGCTGAGCACCTTTGCGGGGCCGAAGTTGAAGAAGAAGCACAACACCTTGGTTTTCATCGACGAGATCCAGGCCTATCCGGAGTTGCTCACCATGCTCAAGTTCCTGAAGGACGATGACCGCTACACCTACATCGTCAGTGGCTCGCAGTTGGGCATCGCCTTGAACGAGACCTTGTCGAAGCCGGGAGGCAGGATTGAGGTCGTGCGCATGTTCCCGCTCGACTTCGAGGAGTTCCTTTGGGCCAACGGTGTGGGTGCCGAGGCCATCGCGCAGCTTGAGGAAGCTTTCGAAGCCCATCGCAGCCTCAGCGAGCCGATGCACCGCGTCTATCTTGAACTTTTCAAGAAGTATCTTCTCGTTGGCGGCCTGCCCGATGCCGTCAATCGGTTTGTCGCATCCAATAATATCGTCGAGGTGCGCCGCGTCCACGATGCCATCCAGCAGCTTTATCGAGAGGACGCTGCCCAGTATGATTCAGAAAACAAGTTGAAAATCAGAAGGATATATGACCTGATTCCCTCCAATCTCGAAAACAGGAAGAAGCGCGTTCAGTTCAACGAGATTGAGAACAAGCGGGGAAAGACCTTCGCCACCTACGCCGACGAGTTCGAGTATCTGATTCAGGCTGGCGTGGCCATCGAGGTGAAGTCCATCTCCAATCCACGGTTCCCCTTGGTGGAATCGACGATGAAAAACCTGATGAAGCTCTACATGAACGACGTAGGGCTGCTGACCAACATCCTTTACCGCTACAACATCCGCGCCGTTCTCGACGACGAGCGGAGCATCAACCTCGGCTCGGTGTATGAGTCGGTGGTGGCTTCGGAGTTGTTGGCGCACGGCTATCACCTTTATTATTATGACAATAAGAGCAAGGGCGAGGTGGACTTCCTGATTGACGACTACGACCGGCTGACGGCGATGCCCGTGGAGGTGAAGTCGGGCAAGGACTACGCGCGCCACAAGGCCTTGGACAAGTTCATCGGCAATCCCGACTACCACATCGGGCGCGCCGTGGTGCTGTCGAACGAAAGGGAGTTTCGCGTGGAGGGCGTCAAGGAATACGTCCCCGTCTATTTCGTGATGTTTTTCCGGCCCAGCACGCCGATGATGCTGTAGGTTCGGCGTGAAGTCCAACTCCGAGCTGATCCTCTACGCATTCCGCGTGGGGCTGATCAGTTAAAAAACAGGAAATTTCTCCTATTTTTTCTCCCAAACTTTCAGTATACTTTTGCGGCGTTGAAGTGTGTCTTCGCTTGAACGCGGATGCACACGGATCAGACGAATGGCAACGCATCCGTAAAATCCGTGCAATCCGTGTTCGAAAAATCTTGAATCTTAAATCCTAAATCCAAACATTATGAACAAAAAGACTTTACTCATCATCATGCTCCTCGCCTTGGGTGCGCCTTGGGCGGCATGGGGACAGAAAACACTGCCATATGAATATGGCTTCGAGAATAACGATTTGACTGGAGAGGGGTGGACGAGGAATAGCCTGTCTTCGAATACCAACATTTACTCTATTGCCAAAAGAACTGGCAACTATGGATTTCTATTCTATTACTATGCCGATCCGCAGTATCTTATCTCGCCGGAACTGACGGGTACATCAAGCGGCGTGACGGTAGAGTTCTACTACAAGACCAGTTCGACGTTTTTCCCGAGGACTTTCCAAGTAGGGTATTCAACGACGACAACGGATGTCAGCGCTTTCACTTTTGGCGATGAGATAACGGCAAGCGATGCAGAATGGACATTGTTAAGCCTGGATTGCCCTGCGGGAACCAAATATGTCGCTATAAAACATGAAAACACTTCTTATGGCAACTTATATCTTGACGACTTCATCTTTGAGGAATACACGGAATATCCAACACCGAAAAGCCTCACGCTGACGAATTACACTTCGAGCACCGCCACCCTCGACTGGACTGCCCGTACAGGTCAAGACCATTGGGACGTTTATTATTCGACTAATCAGGCCGCCCCTGATGCGAACACGGTGCCTCAAATCAGCAACACCGAAGCCAAGCCTTGCACAATAACGGGGCTTGAAGCAGGAACGCCTTATTATGCCTACGTCCGTGGCAACTACAACAACGGCGAGCATTACAGCGACTGGAGCGCAGCCTGCACATTTGAAGTAGGATGTTACACGCCGAACATTAGCCAGCAGGTTTATGCAACGAGCAATCAAGTAGGTTTTATGTGGACTCCTGTTGGAACAGAAACCTCATGGCAGGTGGCTTTTTCCGACCAGCAGGGTTTTGACCCCGATGAGGTTGAGTCGGAAACGGTGACGACGCAGTATTATGGCAAAGAAGGTTTGGCCACTGGCGTTACCTATTATGCACGGGTGCGTGCCGTTTGCGGCGAGGGCGACTACAGCGACTGGAGCGAAGAGGTGAGCATGACCACGGAGTGTTTCGCGCCGTCAAACCTTCAAGAAAGCAGCGTCACGCCAACTACGGCTACTTTGGCTTGGACGCAGGGAAGCAACGAGACGCAATGGCAGGTTTCCTATTCCACGACTGAGAATTTCACCCCCGAAAGCGGAACTATAGTGACGGTCGACACCAGACCTTACACTTTGACCGGTCTGACATTGAACACGCAGTATTACGCCTACGTGCGTGCCGTTTGCGGCGAGAACATCTACAGCGACTGGAGCAACATCTGTGCTTTCATGCCCAAATACGTACTCACAGTTGGTGAAGGAACTAACACGAATTCATACATCCCGTTTTATTCCTTATATGTCGATGCTATCACTAAAAGCCAGTTCATCGTCCCGGCAACTGACTTGGAGGATTTGCTGTATGCGAACATTAATAAACTGACGTTTTATGCAAACATGGAAAGTGCCAATTTCGGTAATGCCACCTTCGATGTCCTCATCAGCGAATTGGATGGCGTGACCTCTTTTGAAACCGCAGCGTTTTTCGATTGGTCATCAATGTCAACGGCATATTCGGGAAGTGTTTCCATCAGCGGTGGCAAGATGGAAATCAACCTTAATGCCCCGTATCAATACATGGGTGGCAACCTGCTGATAGGCTTCAATCAAACGGCTTCAGGAACCTGGTCTTCCCTTAAGTGGTATGGCACAAGCACCACGGCTTATAGCTCCTATGGCGGTCGTGAGAGCAGTTATTCATCTGATTATTCTCGACAACAATTCATTCCGAAAGTATCCTTCAGCTACACGCCAGGCACCGCGCCGACTTGCTTGAAGCCGAGCAGTCTCATAATTAGCCAAACTCCTGGTTCTGCAACGCTCACATGGACAGCAGGTGCCGATGAAACCCATTGGAATGTGCAGTACAAAGAGGCTTCGGCATCGGAATGGAGTGCAGCTATCGCCGTCGAAGACACGCCGACCTGCACCTTGAATAATCTTTCACCAGCAACCTCGTATCAAGTGCGTGTGCAAGCCGATTGTGGAGGGGGAGATACGAGCAGCTGGATTGCTGGCAGTTTCACCACTTCTTGCGGTCCGACCAACGTGCCTTATTCGCATGATTTCGATAGCGACGCTACTGGTTCAAGTGCGACATTCCCACAATGCTGGACCAAGATCAACGATTCTGACGACCCAGATTATAATTCTTATCCTTATGTGATGGGGAGCAATGCCTATTCCAATTCAAATTGCCTGTTTTTCATGCGTTTGTATGATTATACGGCATTGAACCAAATCGCTGTTCTTCCCGAAATGAGTGCGGATGTCAGAACTCTTCAGTTGTCGTTTTATGCCAAGTTAGGCTCTGGAACCAACCAACCCTTGTCGGTCGGTGTGATGACGAATCCTGACGATGCCTCAACATTCGTCAAAATCGAGGATGTGACAGTGGCTTCCGACGAATATGCGCAATACTTTGTCGCTTTCGATGAGTATGATGGCGCTGGCCGTTACATTGCCTTGAAATGCGAGAGAGGTAGCGCTTACAACCAAATCTATGTTGATGACGTTGAGGTGACTGAGAACAGCGTCTGTTTTGCTCCCGAAAACCCGCAAATCAGCAATATTGCCGCTCATTCCTCTGTCTTCAGTTGGACTGCAGGTAGCGATGTCGCCAACTGGCAAGTGCAATACAAAAGGACTGCCGATGCCGAATGGAGCGAAGCAATCGCAGTGAGCGGAACGGCATCCCATACATTGAGCAATTTGCTGCCAGCAACGGAATATCATGCTAGGGTGCGCACCGACTGCGGCGACGACAACTACAGCGACTGGGTCGCGTCGAAGACCTTCACCACCGACTGCGGCTATATGCCCATCCCTTTCAGCCACTACTTCGACAGCGATGCAACGGGCACCGTAGCGCCCACCTGCTGGTATTTCAGCAGTGGAGGATACCGTCGCATATACGAAAGTGCAAGCATGGCTCATTCCGGCTCGAATCTCCTGCTGATGCAGAAACCGTCAACCGAAACGGCCTGTTACGTGGCGCTTCCCGCCGTCAACACCACCGAACACCCCATCAACACCCTGAAGCTGACGTTCTATGCGAGAATGTGGAACTCGTCCATCTATTCCAATTATCTTTCCATTGGCGTGATGACCGACCCGAATGACATTGACACTTATCAGTTTGTTACATCTGTAGATGTTCGAGATGCCTACTCCTTGCACGAGATCTATTTCGACGATTATGCAGGAGAAGGACAGTATATCGTGTTGAGATGCTATAACACCAGCAATTACTTCTGCATCGATGACATCGAAATCTCGGTAGCCCCAACCTGCCGCCAGCCGCTTGAGTTGAGCGGCAACTACTCCAGCGCGCACGAGGCCAATATCCGTTGGAAGACCCGCGACTTGCATCAATGCAACTACCAAGTCTCCTACAGCACCAGCGAAGGCTTCAATCCCGAAGACGGCACCATCGTGGACGTGGAATTTGAAAGTGATTTGGTGAATGCAGGCACGCCTTACAGATACTATGACCTGACCGGCCTCGAAGCCAACACCACCTATTATTTCTACGTCCGCGCCAACTGCGGCGAGGGCGACTTCAGCGCGTGGAGTGAGGACTATGCTAACTTCACCACGGGCGAGGCTTGCCCAGGGCCAGATTATGTTTCGACAGACGTCAAAAAAACTTATGTAAAATTCGAGTGGTATGGCGATGTGGATACCGAATGGGAGTTCCAATATAAGGAATCGTCCTCTGAAGATTGGTTAACGCCTTCTGACTTCGTGGTGTCGCCTGGCAGCGAACTGAATCTGACCTACACGTTGCATGGCTTGACACCAGGCACGGATTACAACGCACGACTGCGCAAGCATTGTGGCATGTATAGCTGCCCTGAAGTGGACGATGGCTACAGCGAGTGGTATGAAATGAGTTTCACAACCTATGATGGCTGCTATGATGGAGACCCATGGATGTGTACGAGTCACCTTGGCACGCAAGCCACTCTCAGGTGGCTGAATAACGCACAAGACATGCGTTGGCAAATCAGATACAGATTGTCCTCAGAATACGATTATCCTGAAGAGAACATCGTCACGACGGATGTCCTGCCCGAAGCCTCATTGCAACAATACACTTTGACGGGTTTGCAAACCAATTCGACCTATTATTGGCAGGTGAGAGGCTATTGCGACGAGAACGATCAAAGCGATTGGTCGGACGAGGATTATTTCTTCACGCGCAGCTCCGACGGCTACATCACGGTGGACAAGGCCCATCCCTATTATGAGGACTTCGAAAACGGCATGCCGGATGACTGGAGCCGGATGAACCTCTACAACTACGACATGAACCATTACGACGCTTGGGAGTGTATCGATGCAAACGCTCTTGCCGGGGTGTCGTTCCCCGCCTCGAGGTGTATTTCCAGCTGCAGGGAATGTATGTCATGGGCCAGCACAGGCTCCATGATGCTGATGCCAGCCATCCACATCGACGAGAACGCGACGTCGGCAGTGCTCAGCTTCTGGAGCAAGGATGCCTACAACGACAGCGACGCAAGAGGCACCAAGATGATCTGGGTTAACGGTAACTACCTTTCTACCGAGTATACCGCTTTCGACCTTGGATGCGTATATCAAAAAAGCAGCAAAGCCAACTATTGGAGAAAGTGCTTTGTCAATCTTGACGATTATATCGGTCAGACGGTCATCATCGCCTTCGATTATGTCGTTGTCCACAACTACAACAACTACGACTGGTGGGTCGATGACGTGAAGGTGCAAGTGTTCGACAAAGTCGGTGGCGGCGATGAGACCGTCACTTCGGGCAACTGGAACGATGGCGACTTCTGGGGCGGCAATGTTCCCGACTCAGGTGACGACGTCATCATCAACGCCAACGTCACCATTCCCGAAGGCGTGGTGGCCGAAGCCAACCAAATCGTCATCAATACTGACACGATCCAAACGGGCAACAGGGCTGAGAAATTCGGCAAGCTCACCATCGCCGACGGCGGCCAATTGGTGACCCGCAACGAGGTGGAAGCCACCGTGCAAAAGAGCATCACGGGCTACGGCCGAGGCGGTAGCAACTGGTACCTCATCGCACCGCCCGTGGCCGAAACGCTGAAGCCGACGAGCGACAGCGTGAGCGGATTCCTCGATGGTTCTTACGACCTCTACAGCTTCGATGGCAGCCAACAAACAGAAGAATGGCGCAATTACAAGCAGCACGAAGAAACGTTCAGATTCCAGAACGGAACGGGCTATCTGGTGGCCAACAGCACAAACAAGACTTATTCGCTGACAGGAACGGTCTTGCCGAGCAACCAAGCCAAGGAAGTCGGTTTGGCCTTTGCGGAAACCACTTTCGGCGCGTGGAACTTGGTGGGCAATCCCTACACTTGCGAAGCCTACTTGAGCGACAACCGTCCGTTCTATCGCTTGGAAGAAACCACAGAAGGGTCGAAGATTGTGCTTGCCGAGAGCAATGTCATCGCCCCGATGGAAGGCGTGTTCGTGCAAGCTGCCAACGGCGACGATGCGGTGACCTTCACCACAACGGAGCCTACTGCGAATGCCAACGCCTTGAACTTCAGTTTGCGCAAAGTGGAGCAGGCGAGGGGCGGCAACTCTCCGACCGGCTCAGCGACCTTAGACCGCGCCCGCATCTCCTTCGGCGAAGGCCCAAGCCTCGGACACCTCGACCTCATGGCCGACGCTAACCGACTCTACATCCCACTGAAGGGCAAGGAAATGGCCGTGGTCAGCGCACAGCCCGTGGGCGAGCTTCCGCTCAACTTCGAGGCTGCCGAAAACGGAACCTTCACCCTCAGCTTCGAGAACGCAGCAGAAGACCTGATGTATTGCCACCTCATCGACAACCTCACTGGCATCGACATTGACCTTTTGACCCCGGTAGGCCGTCCCCCTTTTAAGGGGGGCAGGGGGGATTCAAATGAACCCCGACAGGCAGAATACACCTTCAACGCCAAGACGAGTGACTATGCCAGCCGCTTCCGCGTGGTGTTTGCTTCCGTTTGCGAGGACGCAAACGGCGACAGTGAGACCTTTGCGTTTGAAAACAACGGCAACTGGATTATCGCCAACGAAGGCCGCGCCACGTTGCAAGTCATCGACCTCAATGGACGTATCCTCAGCAGCGAACAGATTGAAGGCTCGGTGCAGACCCACATCCACCAGCCCGCAGGTCTCTACCTCATCCGCCTCGTGAACGGCGACAACGTGAAAGTGCAGAAGGTGGTGGTGAGATAAGCCCGTCCCGAAGGGACGATACCTTATTAACCCTACACAAGCACAGCGCAGTGTAGGGCAGCAACAAACCAATCCTCGATAAGAGAGCCGGTGGCGCAAGCTGTCGGCTCTCTTTTCATAAACAACAACAAATCAACCTCTCATCCGAAATTTCTTCGTATTTTTGCCGCCGTTTTTAATAAGTAGATGAGGGAATTAAGTTTACATAAAAGACGCGAGACACGAGACTGCGAGACACGAGACTTTGGACTTGTCCCGTGTCCCGTAGACCCGCGTCCCGTGTCGAAAGAACATGCAGTTTAATTTTGAACAATTATAAAACACCCAATAGATGAAAATAAAACCGTCACTCTTCCTGCTCCTCGCGACACTGCTCACGCCCTGGGCAGCAAACGCACAGGACAACAACACGATTATCTTGAATGAAAATAAGAACATAACCATCCAACCTGGCCAAACTTACAACTTCTACGATTCGGGAGGACCCGACAACAATTATGGCAAAGAAGAGGATTACACCCTTACGCTGACTTGCGATGGCTACATCACCATCAACTTCTCCCAATTCCAGACAGAGCCGACTATTTCGAGTTATATCTGTAGTGATTCAAGGGACTACATGCTTATTTATGATGGCGAGGTCTCTGACGACAATCTGATTACAAGGGGACAAACAGGCTGCTCCTATTCGTTGGTCACAGGTACGGATTATATGGCCGCGTCAGGCATCATGACCATAAAATGGAAAAGCAACAATGCTACTGAAGATGCGGGGTGGGTAGCCACCATTACTGGCGTTTGCGCCCCCGTGGTGGTCAATAGTAATAGCGTCTATACGGAAAACTTCGACAGCTATACCAGCCACACTAATAATGCCTCATCTCCTAACACTTACCCCAACGATCCGCTGCCCCAATGCTGGCAATTCATCAACCGTTCAGACGGCTCTTATCCTCCCTATCCAAAAGCGTTTCTCACCTCAAATTATGCTGTCAGCGGCAACTGCCTGTTGCTCAATTCGAGCGGAGTAAAGGACCTTTATGCCATCCTGCCCCAGTTTGAGGGGAACATCTCGGGATACCAACTCACTTTCACCTATCGTAATTATGGAACGACCGATGGCGATGGCACGCTTTACGTGGGTTACATGACCAACCCTAACGATACTACCACCTTCGTGCAAACACTTGAATGTCCCAAAAGGGCTGCACTGACCACAAAGGCAGCCTTTTTCCTCCAAGCACCGCAGGGCAGCTACATCGCATTCAAGTATGGAGACGGAGCTTACGACTACGATTTGTATATCGACGACGTAGTGGTGAGCGTGCTTCCCTCGTGTATCCCCACGGGTACGCCGAGATGCGTCGAGCTGTCGGCCCATACTGCCAAGCTGAGCTGGGATTTGGTGGACGCAACGCAAACCGCTTGGGAAGTGGAGTACTCGACAAGCCCAGAGTTCGCGGGGTCTCTTACAGTCGATGCCACCACGCATGAGGATTTTAGCTTACGGACCTTGTTGCTGAAACGACATATTACGCCCGTGTCCGTGCCAAATGCGGCAATGATGATCCCAGCGCGTGGAGCGAAACGATAACCTTCACCACCTTCAACACATGCCCCGTGCCTTTCAACTTGGCCGCCAACAACCTTACCGCAGGGAAGGCCGACCTCAGCTGGACAGGCTCCATCGACGTGTCGAGCTACGACGTCCGCCATAGAAAAGCCTATCATGTGATTGGCGATTACGAACGTTTCGACACGAGACCTGATGGTTGGGATCAGAAATTTCAAGAGCTGGATCGCGTTATGAATGGTGAAGGATGGGAAGAGGGTGAAGCTTACGGACGCATTCCTTGGATGTTTGGCACACAAAATGGTGTCTTTGACAGTCATGCATACCTTAACGTCTTTGGGCATAGTCACTATTGGCTCATCACCGATAGCTATACCGTAAAATCCTCCGATGCCTTCAACTTCGACTTGGCCTTGACCGGTTATAATGAATTTAACACTACTGATTTTCTGGAACCTGAATTCACAGAAACTAACTATAGGTTTATCGTGCTGATTATCAAGGATAGTGATTATAACCCAGGCCCAACCGCCTGTAAAGAATGGGAAATCCTTCGCGAGTGGAACAACACGGGTTCGGAATATGTCTTCAACAACATTGCGTATTCCCGCTTGGGCGAGCATGTGAGCATCGACCTGAGTGGATATGTGGGGCAAACCGTGCGCATCGCCTTCTATGGCGAGTCGGACCAGTACACTGACGGGAACACCCTGCATATCGACAATATGGCCTTTGGTGTTCCCGTTGCCGCCACGACATGGGAATACATTCATAACATCACCGCAAACACGGCTACCGTTACGGAAGTCCTTCGCAACCTCAGCGCCGAAACCGAATATGAAGCGCAAGTGAAGAGCAATTGCTCCGATTCTGAGGAATGGTGTGCGCCTCTCTTCTTCACAACGCCGGAAGCGCCCGATGCGCCCACGGGCTTGCAAGTCGTGGAGGGCAGCATCACCGCCACGGGTGCCTCCTTCAGCTGGAATGGCGAGGCTACTGAATCGTTCCAATACTGCACCGTCACGAATCCGCAGGAAGGTTTCGAGCCTACGGAAGCAACCGTTTGGACCAATGTGCAAGGCAATACGGTGAATGTGACGGACGCTTTCACGCCCAACAGGGTCGCCCGCTTCTACCTCCGCAAGGACTGCGGCGACGATGGCATCAGCAAGTACACCTACGT
>JAFSJF010000087.1 GCA_017439405.1 Bacteroidales bacterium | reverse complement strand
TTTGCGAAAACCCCTGTCTGTTGTCATATTCTCGACACAGTGAACAGGCAAAAATTCAAGTCAAAAATAGATTATGGGTTTTATAAGGAATACGCACTTCAAAAAGAAGAGATAAAAGCTTTACGGGTTGCTGCCGATGAAAAAATGGACAACTTTACAATTCGTTTAAAAAAGCAATTCCCAAGCCTGACGGATGAGGATATCACATATTGTTGCCTATATCTGCTCGGTCTTTCCGATGCCGACATCGCCGCTTTGGTCCAGAGGGCCTATCCGACTGTGTGCGAACGAAAAAGGAAGATAAGGCGTATTGTTGGTGAAGAAAACAGTCTCCACTTTACACTCCGCAACATTCCATAGCAAAACACTTGTATTTGATTTACAATCAAGTTCTTAGTTTAAAAACCCATACCAATCCATACCCTGTTTTTCTTGACAGCATTTTGGTGTTGTCCTAACTTTGATGTCGAATTTCAAAAATAATTCGATATTATGAAGAAAAATGTAAAACTCTACTTTTTGTTCGGCATCATGCTACTAGCGTTGAATGCCGTTCTTGGAATGGTCACAAATGATGGCTACAGCAATATAGCCGTAAAAGAAGGGAATGTTAATGGCACCCCCCGCGGCAACACCATCCAGGCCTCCGTCAGCGGCCACACGCTCAGCATTGTCTTCACCCAAAACGTCGGCCCTGTGACCGTGGAGGTGGAAACCGCCACGGGAACCCTGGTCGACAGCCAGTCGCTCTCCACGCCCGACAGCGGGCAGTTCTACATTGCCGCCACAGGCGACTACGTCTTCACCGTCACCCTCCCCAACGGAGACGAATACTATGGGGAGTTTACGGTGACGGATTAATCTATTTGCAAATTCAAAAACTGGTTTTATGAAAAGAATCTATATAATACTGACATTGTCTTTGTTGACGCTCCGAGGGGTTTGCCAGCCAGTGATCATCTCGCCTTCTTTCCCTGGCTCCGTCGACCTGTTCGATCTGTTCGAGGTGTCCTTCACCTTGGGGGACTCCTATGTCAATCCATATGATCCAGATACTATAGACATTTATGCATTATTCATTGCTCCAGACAACACCACGTTCAAGGTAAATGCATTTTACTACGAGGACTACTTCTTCCAACAACATAGCGATGGTTATGAGGTTGCTGAGCACAATGCCTCGCTTGACGGGTGGAGGATCAGGTTTACGCCCAACCAGGTTGGAAACTGGAAATTCAGGATCATGGCCGTGGATGCCAATGGCGTCTCGCAAATGCCCAATGACGGGGCAAAGAATTATTATTTCGTGTGCGAATCTGTCCTCAATGCCGACGGTTTCATCACCGTTGCAAATTCTCGGTATCTGCAAAGGGAAGTCGTCAGGAACGGACGTAAAATGTTCCGCTCGTTTTTTCCTGTAGGGCCAGACGTTGCATGGTACAATAATAAGGGCTACGATCCTGAAAAACCGCTCGGAATCTACCAATACAAGCGCTACATTGATTCTTTGTATAACAACTGCAACTATATGAGGATTTTCCTGAACAGATGCCAATATTTGTCCTTGTATGGTTCCGAATATACGCAAATTGAAAATGGCCTGCCAAAGGTTTATTTTGACTCCATCATAAACCAGAAGGACTCTGCCGAACTTGATTACATCGTCTCGTACGCAAAAGGTCATGGCATCGCCATAATGCCCAGCATATTTACGTGCGAAAACTTTGAATTGAACGACGACGGCATGAAGAGTGAGCAGAACAAATGGCCAAACAACCCTTTCAACACTATCCTGCACTTGTCTTCCCCATGCTGTTTTTTCACGGATGCCGACGCCAAAAGGATAACAAGGAACCTGGTTCGCTACGTCGTGTCGAGGTGGGGGTATGCGACCAATATCATGTCATGGGAGTTTTGGAACGAGGTGACCCATGTCCTGGACAAAGATTCCAATTGTGGCAACATCGAAGACGACGTTGTGGATTGGCATGTTGAGATGGTGGATTGTGTGCATGGAAACGATCCATTCCGTCATTGCGTATCCACTTCCATGGGAAGTAATGTGGAGGATTATTCAAGTTTGTATTCCAGTTTGTTCGACATCCTTGACTTTGCCCAAGCCCACAGGTACGAATACATCCAAAACGCGGCGTCGAGACGCCAGATCTCGTTCCGGCTGTACCTCAGGACGATTCAAGGCCACACATTGTGCCCGTCAAAGCCCTTCTTCCAAGGCGAGTTTGGCTTCGATCAAAACGATACTGTGCCTAAAAATGAAGACAAGGACCCCCATGGCATCGACCTGCACAATTCCTTGTGGTCGTCCTTGTTTTCCACTTCGATGGGTCCAGCCTCTTTTTGGTGGTGGCCCTATGTCGATACGTGCGCCTTGTATCACCGTTTTGCCCCTTTGCTGTATTTTTGCCAGAGGCTTCCCGTCTTGTCGGATTCGTTCACGCCTCACCAGACGGGAAGGGTGGTTAGTAATATATTGGTCTTTCCAAATAATTTGGAGACTTATTACATGATTAATGACACGGAAAGCTCAATTTATGGATGGAGCCAGGACACGGCTTTTGCCTATCAGTCGTTGCGTCGGCTGACCGACAGTGTCAGGATAGAGATGGATTCCATAATGGTGATAGACCCTTCGAACCAAGACACAACTTACAAACGAGTGGCGGACTACTATTTCGTCGACAGTGTGGTTTTTGACCCCGATGGGTATGTATACACTTTGGACCCAGCGAAGAGGCCGGCCCCGAGTTCAAACGACAATACCATAACCATTCCTATCACAAACCAGGCTGTCGGAACGCTGTACAGAATCCAGTGGTACAATTCGGAGACGGGAATCTCGTACGGATCGATACAATCCATCTATGTACAGCAAGACACGTCCGGCAACAAGTTTCTGTCTTTCGGATTTCCCAGTTTCATACGAGACGTTCAGCACCAAGTCGTCAACAACACTTTCGGCGACGCGGTTTTTTCCATCCATAAATACACTATTCCCACCGATTGACTTTTTATGTCCAGAACATTGGTTAGAAAGAAATTATACTTATATTTGCAATAAAAACAACTAAAAAACAAAGCATCATGAAAAAAGTTATCATCACAACCATCATGGGCATGCTGCTTGCCTGCATGGCGCAAGCGCAACCCTGCAGCCAAATTGCCCAGCCTACTCACGTCGTCGGCAAGAGGATCAACGCCGACGGCGAAGTCACGAGGGAATTCGTGTCAAACTTCACCTATGCCGAAGACGGCAAGCTGACGCGTTACAGATTCCCTGAATATAACATCGACGGCCGTTTCGAATATTCCGGCGACACACTCACCAGGGAATACATCGTCCACGGTGAAGGTTATCATCTCCAAACTGAATCCACCCGCTACACCTACGAGAACGGACGGATAAAGTTAATCCGTATATGTGATTTATGGGACGACTGCGAGCAGTGGCAGTACACCTACGATGAGTACGGGAGAATCGCACTAAAGCAATGGAAGTATGACGACCATGACGACTACCACGAGCACTGGACGTACGAGTATGAGAACGGCGGCAGGACGAGGATCGAGAGCTACTGGACATCGTGGGACCTCGATGGAAGCTGGGTGTTGAGGCAGAGGAAAACCAACACGTACGACGAGGACTACAAGACGGTCACCGTCCTGACGGAGAACTACAGCACGGACGGCGAGCTGACCAGCACGAAGCTGATCACCTGCCACTACACTGAGGATGGCAGGCTGTTGGACAACGTCCACCAGACGCTGGTCGACGGCGAATGGGTCAACACCGCCATCGTCCAGATCGGCTATGACGAGGCCGGCCGCCGTTCGGAACAGCTCAGCGGCACCTGGGACGCCGAAAGCGGCGATTGGAACTTCACCAAGAAGGACACCTACGAGACCTCGGAGGACGGCTTGACCTACACTGTCTCGTTCTACAAGAAAAGCGGCGACGAATGGGTGTGGGACAAGTTCAACAAGCAGACCGTCCTGTTCGGCTCCAACCTGAGGCTGCAGCAGAAGATGCTGAACTATATGGCATGGCATGAGCTGTATGGCGACGCCGCTGTCAACCAGATCGAGTTCACGCTCGAGTACACGGAGGAGCCCACATACATGGGGGCGGATGAACGGCAAGGCCTGGCCATCAGCGTCTTCCCGAACCCGGGCAACAACAGGATGACCGTCCAGGCGCCGATAGAGAACGCCGTCGTCCGCATCTACGACCTTCAAGGCAAGATGGTGCTGGCGCGCCACTTCGACTTCAGCACCGAGATCGGCACGGAAGGCTGGCCCTCCGGCATGTACCTCTGGGAAATCTGGGACGGCAACCAGAAGGAGGCCTCCGGCAAGTGGATCAAGGAATGACCAGCGGGTGCACAAGGTGGTGAAAGAATAAGGCCACGAAGCAAACTTTTCGTTTTTTCCTTTCCATGTGAAGGAATCTTTGTATCTTTGCCGCCCCAAATTAAACACCTAATACATACTTTAATGACAGAGAACGAAAGATCTGGTAAGCGTCCGCGCACCAGAAAGCCTGTTGACTTCTCAGACGATTTCCAACAGGGCAGAACCTTCAAGTTTTATCACCGTGACGGTGACGAAGAAGGAAAAGAAGAGAGAAAGTTTGGCGATAAGCCGAGAGGTGAACGCCGATTTGATGACAATCGTGGCGACCGCAAGTTTGGCGACCGCCCACGCCGCCGTTTCGACGATGAGAGCCGTGGCGAACGCCGCTTCGGCGACGACCGTCCGCGCCGTCGTTTCGACGATGACAAACCGCGTGAGCGCCGCTTCCATGACGACGACCGCCCTCGCCGCAGATTTGATGACGAGAGCCGTGGCGAACGCCGCTTCAACGATGAGCGTCCCCGCCGCCGCTTCGATGACGACAAGCCTCGTGGCGAACGCCGCTTCCATGATGACGACCGTCCGCGTCGCCGTTTTGATGATGACAAACCGCGTGAGCGCCGTTTCCACGATGACGACCGTCCCCGTCGCCGTTTCGATGACGACAAACCCCGTGGCGAACGCCGTTTCCACGACGACGACCGTCCGCGCCGCCGCTTCGACGACGACCGCCGTGGCCGCCGCTTCGACGACCGCCGCGAACGCCGTTTCGACGATGAAGAAGCTCCACGCCGTGGCCGCAAAGGCTATGTCCGCGAAAAGGATCCCATGTACGACCGCCCGAAAGCCACTGGCGAAATCCGCCTCAACAAATACCTGGCCGACTGTGGCATCTGCTCGCGGCGCGAAGCCGACGACCTGATCAAGGCCGGCTGCGTGATGGTGAACGACGAAGTCATCACCACCATGGGCTATAAGGTGAAAACGAATGATAAAGTGGTGTATGGAGGCCAAACCCTCAACCGTGAGAAGCTCCGTTATATCCTTCTGAATAAGCCTAAAGGCTATATCACCACCGCCGACGATCCGTATGAACGCGATACGGTCATGGAGCTGGTCAAAGACGCCTGCCCCGAGCGTATCTTCCCCGTGGGTCGTCTCGACAAACAAACCACCGGCCTTTTGCTGTTTACCAACGACGGCGACCTGACCAAGAAGCTCACCCATCCGAGCAGCGAGATTCCGAAGCTCTATCAAGTGACCCTCGACAAGGCCTTGACGAAGAACGACATGCTTCGCATCGCCGATGGCATTGAACTCGACGACGGTCCTATCGCTGCCGACGCCATCTCCTACGTGGAAGGCGACGATAGCAAAAAGGAAATCGGCATCGAGCTGCATTCGGGCCGCAACCGCATCGTGCGCCGCATCTTCGAACACCTCGGCTACGAGGTGATCAAGCTCGACCGCGTCATGTTTGCCGGTCTCGACAAATACAAACTTCCCCGTGGTGAATGGCGTTTCCTCACCGATTTGGAAGTGGTCAATTTGAAGAAATTCTAAAATATCCTAACAAGGTGATCCAAAAGCCATCAGTATTCTGGTGGCTTTTTTATTTTTGCGGTATGAACGAAGCCACACGAGCCTATATAGAAGCGCATCTCAACGAGGATGTCAGCCTTTTGGCCTTAGGGAAAGCCCCGACCGGTGTCGACAAGGCTTTTGCCTTGCGGCAGATAGAAGCCCGACAGTTGTTGCAGAAGAAAGTGCCGTCGTGGTCCACCAATGCTGAACTGTGGTTTCCGCCACGGCTCTCGCTTGAGCAGTGCTCTTCTGAAATCACCGCCATGTACAAGGCAGGCCTTGTCGGCGGCGACACCTTTGCCGACCTGACGGGGGGCTTGGGCATCGACAGCTGGTATTTGTCGAAAGGCTTCAAGCATGGACACTATGTGGAGCTGCGTCCCGCGCTCTGCGACTTGGCACGGCATAACTTCGACGTGCTTAATGCCGACATCGAGGTGCATAACGAAAGTGCCGAAGATTACTTGGGTCATTGCCCAGTCCTTGATTTGATTTATATCGACCCCGCCCGGCGCGACCTTTATGGCCGCAAGACGGTAGCCGTCAGCGATTGTACGCCCGACGTGGTGCAGTTGCAAGACATAATGCTTGAAAAAGCCAAGACAGTGATGGTCAAACTGTCGCCCATGCTCGACCTGCATCAAGCGCTGATGGTGTTGCACAAGGTGAAAGAGGTACATGTGGTGGCCGTCACCAATGAATGCAAGGAATTACTGTTGTTGCAACAGCGTGATGCAGTGGGTCCCGTGTCCATCCATTGCGTGAATCTGTTGACAGGTCAAGAAGCTGTTGAATTTACCAAAGAAGAAGAGGATGCCACCCCCTTATGCCTGGCCGACACCATTGGGAAATACCTCTATGAACCCAATGCTGCGCTTATGAAAGCAGGCTGCTTTAAGGTTTTGGCTCATCGTTATGGTGTCGAGAAACTACACAAAAACAGTAACCTATACACTTCAGACCACCTCGTCGCAAACTTTCCAGGCCGCATTTTCGAAGTGGAAGACTGGGCACCTTTCAACAAAAAGGTGGGGCAAACTTTGCTGTCGGACGTGGCAAAAGCCAGCATCGCCGTACGCAACTTCCCTTTGTCGGTGGCCGAACTCCGTAAGTCCTTTAAGCTGGCTGATGGCGATTCGACTTATTTGTTTGCCACCACGCTGAAAGGGGAGAAGAAAGTACTAATCAAGACAAAAAAAGCCGCTTCGATTTGAAGCGGCTGGATAAATAAGGATAGAATTACATTATCTTTTGTCGGGGATGCCAAATTTGGTCCACCAAGTAGAGTCGTATTTGGTCTTGATGGCCTTTTTGACGGTCTTGGTGCGGTCTTTCAAGGTTTTTAAGGCTGCGTGTGCCTCCAAGGTCTTCTTGCGGGCCATTTCTTGTATTTTATCGACTTCGGCCGACAATTCCTCCAAACGTTTGCAGTCGTCTTCCAGTTTGTGGATGACGCCCTCTTCCACGCCGGCGTCACGCCCAAGACGCTGGTTCCTCTTTACCCCGGTGATGATCAGTTTCGTTTTTTCGAGTTGGTCTTTAAAAATTTGATACATAGGTTTTTATCATTTAAAATACTAACGAAGGATGGTTGGTGTAAAATGTTTTGCAAATATAAGAAAAGATTTCAAATAATGAGCGTTTATTATCAAATCAAGAAAGTGGGGGATTGTTTTCGTGGAATCGGAAAAAAACTTGTATTTTTGCAGGTTAAATCAAGACGAGATGTACGCATTATATAAAAAAGAAATCAGCAACTTCCTGACCTCGCTAATGGGGATTATGGTCATCGTCGTGTTTTTGTTGATCACGGGGCTGTTCCTATGGGTGTTCCAGAACGATTTCAACCTGTTGAACTATGGTTATGCCAACATGGATAGCTTGTTTATCCTTGCTCCTTGGGTGTTCTTGTTTCTCGTTCCTGCGGTGACGATGCGCAGTTTTGCCGAGGAAAACCGTACAGGCACCATCGAGATGCTTCTCACCAAGCCTTTGTCGGATTGGCAGATCATCATGGCCAAGTTTTTGGCAGGTGTGACCCTTGTCCTCTTGGCTTTGATTCCGACTTTTGTCTATTACTTTTCCATTTACCGCTTGGGGCTGCCTATGGGCAACCTCGACAGCGGCGGCATTTGGGGATCCTATATCGGGCTTTTCTTGCTGAGTGCCAGCTTCGTCAGCATTGGCGTGTTTTGCAGCTCTCTGACCAACAATCAGATCCTCGCCTTCATCATCACTGTATTTTTGTGTGGTTTCCTAATGATGGGGTTCGAGTTCATTTATTCCTTGTCTTTGTTCGGCCCTGTCGACCTGTTCATTCAACAGTTGGGCATGAGTGCGCACTACAGCTCGTTGAGCCGTGGTGTGGTCGATACGCGCGACGTATTGTATTTCTTGAGTGTTATCATCATCTTTCTCAGCGCTACTAAACTGGTGCTGGCAAGTCGTAAATGGTAAGGAGGCGTGACTATGGACAACCAACGTAAGAGTTTGAAGAAGAATCAAATCATTACCTTCCTGGTCACCTTGGTGATTGTGGTGGTGGTCAATATTATAGGTTCCTTTGTCTTCACCCGTTTCGACTTGACAAGTGAAAAACGGTATACCCTTTCGAATACGACAAAAGAAATCTTGGGGAATCTGGAAGATTATGTCTATTTCAAGGTCTATCTTGAAGGCGATTTCCCGGCCGGTTTCAAGAAGTTGCGCCGCGAGACCAAGGAGATGTTGGACGAGTTCCGCGCTTATTCCAAGTTCATCGACTATGAGTTCATCAATCCTTCGGAAAGCACCGACCCTGCCGAACGTAATGAGACATACAAGTTGCTTTATCAGTCGGGGTTGAACCCCACTAACTTGGTCGATAAAAAGCCCGACGGATCTTCCCAGCAGATGATTATCTGGCCAGGCGCTTTGGTGAGTTACCGTAACGACACCGAGTTGGCCGTTGACTTGCTCGAAAACCAAATCGGCCAGTCGTCGGAGGGCGCTTTGAACGCTTCGATGCAGAACCTTGAGTTCAAATTGATCGATGCGGTGAAAAAGGTGACGCGTTTCAAGAAGCCCGTCATTGCCTTTGTTGAAGGCCATGGCGAATTGCCTGAGGAGGATGTCTACGACATCACCCAGACGCTTTCCCAAAACTATTCGGTAGGTCGCATTACCATCGATGGCCGTATTGATGCCTTGATGCACCGCACCCAAAATGAAGAAGAAGACATCAAGGCCTTCCCTTCTTACGACGCCATCATCATCGCCAAGCCCACGGAGCCATTCAGTGAAAAAGACAAGTTCTTGATCGACCAGTACATCATGCACGGCGGTAAAGTGCTGTGGTTGGTTGAGCCTGTCTATGTCACCATGGACAGCCTGCAAAGCCAGGAGTCGACCATTGGCATCGAGCAGGATCTTAAGTTGGATGACATGTTGTTCAAATATGGCGTGCGCCTCAATCGCAACCTGTTGCTCGATTTGACCTGTGCTGCGCTTCCCATCCGTACTGGACAGATGGCTGGACAGGCGCAGCTTGAGTATTTCCGTTGGTTCTATTTCCCCTTGCTGCAGGCTGCTTCCAACCATCCCATGGTGCGCAACATGAACGCCATCAAGGCCGACTTCGTCAGTTCCATCGACGCTACCACCTCGGCCGACGGCATCGACCAAATACCGTTGCTTAAGACCTCTGACTATACCAAGGTGTCGGGCGCTCCCGTGTTTGTCACTCTCGCCATGTTGCGTCAGACTCCCGACAAACGCATGTTCACCTCCAAAGGACAAAATGTGGCTTACCTGCTCAAAGGAACCTTCCCTTCGTTGTATGCCAACCGCATCCCACAAGAGATTATGGATGACAAGGGCATGCATTTCAGGGAAGAAAGCGTTCCTACTGCCATGATTGTGGTGGCTGATGGCGACATTATTCGCAATCAAATCGATGTCAAACGCAAAACCCCCTTACAACTGGGCTATGACCAATATACTGGTAACACCTATGCCAACAAGGAATTTATCGAGAACGCCATCAGCTATCTTGTTGACGGCGAAGGTCTTATCGACATCCGCTCTCGTGAGCTGAAGATACGCCTGCTCGACACTACCAAAGTCGACCAACAAAGGACTTTGTGGCAGGTGGTTAACACTGTTGTGCCAATTGGACTCATCATCATCTTGGGTTTGGTCTTGGCGTGGATTAAAAAGAGAAAATACAGCAAAAAATAACTGTTATGAAGAAAAACAATAGAATCACCATCATCATTGCTGCTTTACTGCTAATCATCGCAGGCGTTTTGATTTGGAACAACCGTTACCTCACCACGATACAAGGCGATTCCGCCGACTTCCAGGTCTGGGATACCGCTTCTGTTACCAAAATCTATTTGGCCGACCGCGATGATTTCGAGACGTTGTTGGAACGCCATGAAGACGGCTGGACACTTAACAAAACCTATAAGGCCCATCCTAAGCAAGTCGAAAACCTGCTGACCACTTTATACAAAGTGCGTATCAAGATGCCTGTGTCGGTGGCGAGCCACGACAATGTCGTCAAGCAATTGGCTGTGAAAGGCACCAAGGTGGAGGTATATCAGATAGTGCCACGTATCAACCTGTTTAACCGCATCAAGCTCTTCAACCACGAGAAGCGCACCAAGGTGTTCTACGTAGGCGATGCCACCAAAGACGGCAGCGGTACGTTTATGCTAAAAGAAGGCGCTGACAAGGCCTATATCGTCTATATCCGTGGCTTCCGCGGCTTTGTTTCCACCCGATTCACCGCCAACCCTGACGATTGGCGCGACCACACCATTTTCCATGAATCGTTGGGCGACATACAGTCGGTATCGGTCGAATTCCAGGAAAAGCCTCAAGGAGGGTTCCGTATCGACAATGTGGGGCGCCATCAGTATAAACTGACACGTCTCTACGACAATGCTGACCTTCCATTGGATACGCTGAAAGTGATAAATTTCCTGTCGTCGTTTAGCGATGTGCGTTTCGAGGCATTGTTCACCAACTCGTTACCTCAGAAACGTATCGATTCCATCGTCAACTCACCATGGCTGCATAAGATTTCATTGACCACCAAGGATGGCAAGAGCCAAGAGATTAAAACCTTTACCAAGCTGGTGCAGCTGGGCGGCTACAGCGATCCTTCCGAAGTGGGTGGTGTCGACCGTGACCGCATGTATGGTCTCATCAACGACGGTCAAGACCTGGTACTGATCCAATACTATATTTTCGACAAATTGTTGAAGGATGTGGATTATTACGAGGCGGGTCACCCGATCCAATATGAGATTGGCCATTACGAAGTGTATGAATGAACAAGAGCCTCTGATGAGGCATGGTAATAAAAAGAAAGGCCTTGCAAAAGCAGGGCCTTTCTTTTTTACAATATAGGACTCTTTAATTAGTCGCCCAATGTAGCCACCATGACGGCCTTGATGGTGTGCATACGGTTCTCGGCTTCGTCGAAGACGATGCTGTTCTCGCTTTCGAACACGTCCTCGGTGACCTCGATGCCGTTCAAGCCGAACTTCTCATAAACGTCGCGGCCGGCCTTGGTCTCCAGATTGTGATACGAAGGAAGGCAGTGCATAAACTTGCACTTGGGGTTGCCTGTCTTTTTCATCAGGGCTGCGTTGACCTGGTAGGGCATCAGCATATTGATGCGCTCTTTCCACACGCTGTCGGGCTCGCCCATCGATACCCAGATGTCGGTGTAGATGAAGTCAAGACCCTTCACGCCCTTCTCCACGTCGTCGGTGACGGTGAGCTTGGCACCGGTTTCCTTGGCGATTTCCTGGCACTTCTTGACCAGATCTTTGGCCGGCTGCAGTTTCTTGGGGGCGACAATGCGGATGTCCATACCCATTTTCACACCACCGACCATAAGGCTGTTGCCCATATTGTAACGGGCATCGCCGATATAAGCGAACTTCACCTGGTTGAGAGGCTTGTCGGTATGCTCCTGAATGGTGAGGAAGTCGGCCAGAATCTGAGTGGGGTGAGCTTCGGCGGTAAGACCGTTCCACACGGGGACGCCGGCATATTTGGCCAGTTCCTCGACAGTGGCCTGGTCAAAGCCACGGTACTCGATGCCGTCGAACATACGACCCAAGACGCGGGCGGTGTCAGCCATCGATTCCTTGATGCCGATCTGTGAGCCAGTAGGGCCGAGATAGGTGACATGAGCGCCTTGGTCCTTGGCGCCAACCTCAAAGGCGCAGCGGGTGCGGGTTGAGGTCTTTTCGAAAATCAGGGCGATGTTCTTGCCCGTGAGGTGGGGTTGTTCGGTGCCTGCATACTTGGCGG
>JAFSJF010000086.1 GCA_017439405.1 Bacteroidales bacterium | reverse complement strand
TGATATTCAAAAAGTTTTGCATTGTTTTGAAGGTTTTGTAATTAATTACTCCTTCTTCAACACCGTAGCGGGATTAGCCCGTGCCGTCTTGACGCTTTGCCAGATGACGGAGACAAAGGCCAACAGCACCACCACCAAGCCCGCCGCCGCGAAAATCCACCACGAGAGGGCGATGCGGTGCGTATAGTCCTCAAGCCAACGGTGCATCACAAACCACGCCACGGGAATGCCGACCACGAAGGCGATGCCGACCAACTTCATAAACGACAGCACCAGCTCGCGCAACACGCCGCCATAGTCGGCGCCAAACACCTTCTTTACCGCCACCGCGCGTCGCTCCTGCTGCGTGTAGTAGGAACTCATCGCAAACAAGCCCAAGGCCGAAACGAGCATCGAAAGCAGAGTGAAAATCAGGACGATGCGCAGCAGACGGCTTGATGGAGCGTAATTGTTTTTGATTATATCCTCCACATACTGTGCCTCAAATATCTTGTCGGGGAAAAACTCCTTGACAATCGACTCCAAACGGGCGACGGCTTCCTTGTGGCTGCCCGTGGTCTTCACGAGGAACCAATGACACATATTATCGGGATAGGAATCCTTATAATTCTTCACCATCGTTCCCCAATCATCCTCACTTCCAAACGGCGCAGTCCCAAAATCGTAATAAACGCCGCCAATGGGCACTGCGCCAGCAATACTTTGATACTCCGTGGCACTTTCGTCAAGCCCCAACAGTTTGAAACTCGACTCCGTAAGCCAATACCCATCAGGGTTGTTGTTGTCCTGTTTCTCCTTCAGGCCCAATATCTTAAAATAGCCTTCATCGCCCATCACCAACTTGAAACTGACGTACGACTCATCGGAAAGTTGAACCGTATTGCCATGAAAACCGCCCAAAGCCGGAATCGGTATGCCTTTGCCCACATCCTCCACAAAAGGCTCGCTTTCAAACCGCTCCAACATCGGCTGAATCTTGGAAGACAAGCCGTAATTATTGTTCATCACCACAATATCCTTAGTATTAATGCCCAAATCGGCAGTAACCATAAAACGGATTTGCAGAAACATCGTCAGCGAGGCCACAAGCATCACCACGGCCAGCGCATTTTGAATCACGATGATAACGGGACCATAAACCGTCCGCGTTTTCACCCGCAACGAACCTCTAACGATTTCGATGGGCTGTGCCTTCTGAATCAGCAGGGCGGGTATCAATCCGGCAATGGTTCCCAAGACCAAGACGAAACCTGTGACAATCAGCACATTGCCAACAGAAACCATACTAAATATGGAAATGGGGTATTCGAGCAATTCGGAGGCCTTGGGTGCAAGTGCCTCGGCGAGCAAGATGGCCAATCCCATTGCCACGGCGCACAAGGCGACACATTCGCCGATGATTCGCATGAAAACGCCAGCCTTGGTCGCCCCGACAAGCCTTCGCGTGGCCATTTCCTTGGCGCGGAAACCCGTCAATGCGGTGGTGAGGTTAACATAGTTGAGCACGGCGAAAAGGAGCAACACAAGGCAGACAGCCAATAACAAATTGACCATCTTTCGCGAGCCTAACTTCATGGTTTGGGAATAGTCGTAGGAATCGGCACTCGAAAAATAAACATCACGAAGCGGGAGGATGCGCACGTCCTCTTGCCTGCCGCTGGCATAAACGAAATAGTTCTTTTTCAGGAAATCCACAATGTCGTCATGCCTTGCGTACAGGTCGGCATTGGGGTTGGTCATCAGGAAGCAGACGCCGCCGTTTGACTGGTTCATCGCCTCGTTATGGTTGGGGATGAGTTTCGGCAGCAACTCGCCTCGGCACAAGACGTCGGGCGCGTCGATGACAGAATTGCCGAAGTCTTTGAAAACGCCGCACACCGTCAGCGCGATGCCGCCGGCTTGATTCAATGTGACGGTGCGCCCAATCGGGTCTTTGTCGCCAAAGTGCGCATTGGCGAAAGCCTCGCTCACCATGCAGCGATCCCACGAGAGTTTCCAGTCTGCCTTGGAGCCGCTCACGAGGTCGTAACTGAAGATGTCGAAGAAGCACGAGTCAGCGATGGTGACAGAAGCATACACCGTTTCGTCCTCTACGGTGAACTCGCCGTTTGAGGTCATCCGAAGCACCGCCGTCGATTTCTCCACTTCGGGCAGGAGATTGCGCAGGTGCTTGTCGGTCCAATAAGCCATCGTATAGCCATCCTGAGGAGCGACGAGGTAGATTCGGTCGGCGTTCTCTTGGAAGGCGTCGGTGGAGAGTTGTTTCTGCACATACACGGCCAAGAGCAGCACGAATGCCATCGAGATGGTCAAGCCCAAAAGATTGATGAGGGCGTAAAGCTTGTTCCGTTTCAAAAAATTGAAAAATGATTTCATATTGTTGAAGTGTTGATTGTTTAACTGTTTAATTGTTTGTTGAGTTTCCCTTCGGGAATGGAGTGCTTGTCTTAGTTATATAGCGGCGGCAAGAACTAGTTGCCAATCTGTAGCGCCACAGGCCGCCGCGGTAAACAAAACTCTAATCTCCATTCCCGCAGGGAATCTATATTTATCATGCACCCTCATACCAATCCTCGTGCCAAAATTGCAAATCAATAATAATCAACAAAATACAAAACAGCTATTTTACAAACTGTAAAGTTATTTTACAGTGAGTGTAAAGAAACTTTACACTTGCTTTTACACTTTAATTTGTGAGCAGATTTGAAAAAGTGTATCTTTTCAACCAAAATACTACCGAAAAAGTGTATACAAATAGAGTTTCTTGGCTAAATCTCGTAAAAATATCGAGATTGCGCCAGAATTCTACATCAAAGTTGGCGCAATCTCAATTTTTTTGTAACTTTGCGCCAACTCGCACGCAGAATGCGCATCTTCCGAAAGGTCACCAAAACGAGGAAGTCGTTGCTACCAGCGTTTATCACCCCAAACGGACTATTGGACAACATGTACTCGCGGAAAGTATCCCGTGAGGTGAAAGGCGATGCATTGTTCTT
>JAFSJF010000006.1 GCA_017439405.1 Bacteroidales bacterium | reverse complement strand
GTGGTTTCTGCTCGGTATGGTGGTGGTGTTGCTGGCTGTCATCATCACTGCAATAACGATTGTGATCAAAATGGTGAAGGTTTCCTGATGGAGACCTTCTCCTTTTTTTTGTCACCTCGTCCGGCTTGGTAGGTGGTTTTAATTTTACCTCAGTCGGCCAAAGGATGCGGGGGTAGGTGTCGCATCTTTTAGGAAGCTCCTTGGCCGCATCCTTTGTCCGCCTTCGGTTAATAGTGGGTTTGCGTTTTCCCGCTCTCGTTTCTCTTCCTCGGTCGGTCATCCGCAAATCCACTCCAGCAGTTTAATCGATTCGGTGTGCTGCCTGTCTGCCGATGGCTGCGGGTCAGCTTTGTCCCCAGTGGGGAAGCTTTGGTCCCGCAGCCATCGTCAGCCAGTCAGGCTCTAGTCTGTCCAAGGGAGGGGAGAAGAAGCGCAAAAAGGCGCACCTTTTTATAATATGGTTGTGGATGGCCAAAAAGTTGTATCTTTGTCTCGCTTTAGACGGCCATCTATCCGGATAAAGCACCCCATTTTTCTAATAATGGGTTATCTAAAATTGCGTTTTGCCGCCTCGAAAGGGGCGGCATTTTTTGTCAATTTGTTCTCTAAAAACTCCTTTTTTCCTCCGTTTATCGGGTTTTCCAACGCCTCAAAATACAACTAAATAGCACTGCATTTTTTATCGAGTTTTCAAAACATGCGTGCAAATTGCGTGCAAATTTTGGGTCTTGACACAAAAAAAGGAGTTACGTTGTTTTGTAACTCCTTGATTTTCAACCGTCGGGGCAAAAGGATTCGAACCTTCGACCCCCTGCTCCCAAAGCAGGTGCGCTAGCCGGACTGCGCCATACCCCGAAAAAAAAGACGATTACTCATCGTCTTCCTTCTTTCGCGGAGAAGGGGGGATTCGAACCCCCGGTACCCCTTGCGGAGTACGACAGTTTAGCAAACTGTTGGTTTCAGCCACTCACCCACCTCTCCTCGGCTGTAAAATGCGGTTGCAAAATTACTTCTTTTTTCTTAATCCACAAGCTTTTTTGTCGTTTTTTTTTGAAAAATATCATTGTTTGTTGAATTTCAGTGAAATAAATAGAATGGCAAACGCAAATGAAATGACGATGCCATGAGTCATGTTAAGGCCAAGGTTCCAACAAAATGTTGAAAATAGATGAAAAAAATGATTCGGGTTCCAAAATATTCCTATATTTGCACGATTTATTGTCCAACAAAGCCGTGGATTACCCTCCTCGACGATTACTAAAACGAATTGAAATGGAAAACAAAGAACAACTTAATCAAAGTTCCGAGACTAACGAAGGAATTGAGAATGAAAGAATTGCATCAAAAGGTGTAAAGAAATCGATTGATGGTAACGAAAAGAAAAAAATCATCAAGCTGATCCAGCCAGATATCTTGCCAGGCAAGGTTCGGGTTGAAGCGCACACTTGTGTTGCGGAAAGCATGACCCCCGAATCAAACGCCGTTGAGGACGAGACGTTACCTGAAATCGAAGAGGCGATTGAATTGGAGGAAGAGGAAGATTTGATTGAGGAAAACAACGAATTGGCCTCCTTGAGCAAACTCCAGCTCGTTGAGATGCTGGAAGAGGCAGTCAAGGAAACCGATGTCCAGGCCATCAAGGACAAAGTTGCAGCCATTCGTCTTCATTTCAACAAGTTGAACAAGGAAGACATTGACAACGAACTGGAGCGTTTCCTGCAAGGCGGCGGTGAGGCGGTCAGCTTCCAACACGCAGAAGACCCCTTGGAACAGCGATTCAACGAGGCTCTTGGCATTTTCAAAGCCAACCGTGCCAAGCTCAACGAGGATATGGAGAAACAGAAGGTGGAAAACCTGGCGCAAAAACAGGCTCTGCTTGAACAGTTGAAGCAGATCATCGCTTCTGACGAGTCGCTTAAGAAGACCTACGACGACTTCCGCGCCTTGCAAGACCGTTGGAAAGAAATCGGGCAGGTGCCGGCAGCTGAAAATGCCAACCTTTGGAATAACTATCACTTCCTCGTCGAACAATTCTTCGATAAAGTAAGGATAGGCCGTGAGCTTCGCGACTTGGACATGAAAAAGAACCTCGATGCCAAAATCGACCTTTGCGAGAAGGCGGAAGAGCTGCTTGACGAGAAATCGATGACCAAGTCGTTCAAAGCCTTGCAGAAACTGCATGAAGAGTGGAAGGAAATCGGCCCCGTGCCACAAGACAAGAAGGACGAGATTTGGGAACGCTTCAAGGCCGCTTCGGACAAGATTAACCAAATCCGTCGCGAGCATTATTCCAAGCTTCAGGAAGAGCAAAACGCCAACCTTGAGACAAAGAAGGCCTTGTGTGAGAAAGCAGAAGAAATTGTGAATGAGGAATATGCGAGCGTAAACGCTTGGCAAAAAAAGTCCGTTGAGCTTTCAGAGGTATTCAATGTGTGGAAGACGGTGGGCCCTGCCGGCAAGAAGGACAATGAAGCCATTTGGTCGCGCTTCAAGTCGTCCATGGATTTGTTTTTCGAGAAGAAGAAGGCGTTTTTTGCCTCGATGAAAGACCGTCAAACCGAGAATCTGGAGCGCAAGACCCAACTCTGTGTCGAAGCTGAGGCGCTGATGGAATCGATAGACTGGAAGAATGCCGCCGACCAGTTGAAGAAGCTCCAGGAGGAGTGGAAGACCATCGGGCCGGTTCCGAAGCGCCATACCGACAAGATATGGAAACGCTTCCGCACGGCTTGCGACACATTCTTCAACAGAAAGAACGAGCACTTCAGCGGACGAAGGGCGGAAGAAGAGGCCAATCTTGCGGCGAAGAAAGCCCTGCTTGAAGAAATCAAGGCATTCCAGCTCGGAACGAACCGCAACGACAACCTGGAAGCCATCAAGGCCTTCCAAAAGCGTTGGATCGAAATCGGCTTTGTACCCATGAAGCAAAAGGAAGCTATTAATAAGGAATATAGACAACTTATCGATGACTTGTTCGATGCCATGAGAAAGAACCAGAATGAATTGTCAACCAAAGAGTTCCGTGAGATGATGGAAGGTCTGAAAGACGATCCGGAAGCCCGCGACAAGGTGAGAAAGGAACGCAACACGCCGCAAATCCGCGTGCAGAAACTGCGCGACGAGATTTCCGTGCTCGAAAACAATATCGGCTTCTTCTCCAACAGCAAGAATTCTGAACTGATGAAAGTGGAGTACGAGAAAAAGATCAACAAGGCGAAAGAAGACTTGAAGGTGCTTGAGGCTAAGTTGAAGATGACGGAGTAATCCTCTTCGATCTTCGGGAAAAGGAGAGAGGGCGACTTGCTTGCAAGCCGCCCTCTCTCGTGTGTGTCGTAATTTTTGGCAATCAAGCCTTGCGCTTAGCTTCCTTGATTCTGGCCTTCTTGCCGCGCAAGCCTCTGAGGTAATAGATGCGCGACTTGCGGACGGCACCAAACTTGTTGACCTCAATGTTCTCAATCATGGGAGAAGCGATGGGGAAGCATCTCTCAACACCGATGTTGTTAGAAATCTTGCGGATGGTGAAAGTGCCAGTCTTTCCTTGGCCACTGCGCTTGATCACAATGCCCTGGAATTTCTGCAAACGTTCTTTTTGACCCTCAACAATCTTGTAGGTCACGGTGATTGTGTCACCTGCTCTGAACTTCGGAAAATCTTTTACAACGATTTGATCTTCAACGAATTGGATTAATGCGTTTTTGCTCATTTTATATTTGTTTTGTATATTTTTCTCCAAAAAGTGGCTGCAAAGGTACGAATAATTTCAATATAAAGCACGCATTAATTGCTTTTTTTGAATTTTTCGTACATTTCAGGTCGGCGCTCTTGGGTGCGTTCTATTGCTTTCTCAAGTTTCCATTCGCTGATTTTCAGGTCGTTGCCTGAAAGAAGCACTTCCGGAACATCCCATCCTTTGTAATTTCTCGGTCGGGTGTAAACGGGAGGCGAAACAAGTCCGTCTTGGAACGAGTCGGAAAGTGCCGAGGTTTCGTCGCCTAAGGCGCCAGGAATGAGGCGAACCATGCTGTCCACCAAAACAGCTGCACCCAACTCGCCGCCCGAAAGCACATAGTTTCCAATGCTTATCTCCTTGGTAATCAAGTGTTCGCGGATGCGCTCATCGATACCTTTGTAATGGCCGCAAAGGATGATGAGGTTCTGTTTCATAGAGAGTCGGTTGCACAAGGGCTGGTCCAAAAGCTCGCCATCAGGACTCATGTAGATGACCTCGTCGTAGTCTCGCTGGCTTTTCAAGTGCGTGATGCAGTTGTCAACAGGCTCAACCATCAAGACCATGCCGGCTCCGGCGGCAAAGCTGTAGTCGTCCACCTTGTGGTGCTTGTCGGTGCTGTAGTCGCGTAGGTTGTGCAACCCGATTTCCACAATGCCCTTGTTGACAGCACGTTTGATGATGGATTCGGTGAAAGGCCCTTCAAACATTTCCGGGAAAACGGCGATGATGTCGATGTGCATGGTCTTGGATTTGATAATTTCGGCAAAATTAGATAATTTGAGCGAAACAGTAGCCAGTGTTGGAAAATTATGTTATTTTTGCACGCTTTTTGTCACCTGACTGTTTGTCAAATATCTATAATACAAAAGTACAATGAGAAAAATTACGTTTTTGTTTTTGTTTATGGCGGTCGCAGTGCTTTCCAGCGCTCAAGTTGCGACCAACATCTATTGGGTACAGTTCACTGATAAGGCCAACTCGCCCTATTCCGTGGAGAATCCCGAGGCTTATCTGAGTCAAAGGGCTTTGCAACGTCGTGCAAATCAAGGTGTTGTGGTTGATGAATACGACATTCCCGTCAACCCGCAGTATCTCCAAGCCGTGGCCGGATGCGGTGCACAGTTGCTGAACCCTTCAAAATGGTTGAATGGCGTTTCGGTCTATACGGACGATCCCAATGTGGTTGAAGCCATTGATGCGCTTGAGTTCGTTTCGGCTGTACGCAATTGCGTCAACCATCCCAAGGCACAGGAAGACAAGGTGCGTTGGCTCGAAAACGAGGCGAAGGTCACGGGCAACCCTGTGTTGGCCAGGGATTTCTACGGTGGGGCACACAACCAAGTGTATCAACTGAATGTGAACTTGCTACACGACATGGGCTTTGATGGCACAGGTGTTGTGGTTGCCGTCCTCGATGGCGGTTTTGTCGGGACTGAGGAACAGTCCTGCTTCGACAATATGCGCGAAGAGGGTCGCTTGCTCGGTGTGCGCGACTTCGTATATGGCTCCAACTCGGTCTATACGCAAAGCACGCATGGCACTTCTTGTTTGAGCACGATGGCTGCCTACGACCCTAACAACATGGTTGGGACGGCACCGAAGGCTTCTTATTATCTGATTCATACGGAAGACGGTGATAGTGAGAATATTATCGAGGAATACAACTGGGTGTCGGGTGCAGAGTATGCCGACAGCTTAGGCGTGGATGTGTGTTCCACCTCACTGGGCTACATTGATTTCGACATGGCTCAATGGAGTCATCCTGTTGAGCATTTCGACGGTCATACCGCGCCGATGACGATAGGTGCTGAAATTGCGGCGAGTCGAGGCATGATTTGCCTAAACGCCGCTGGCAACGAATACGGAGGCTTCTGCACTTTGGGCATTCCCGCCGATGCTGAGCATATCCTCACCGTTGGTGCAGTCAACGCTTCGGGCAGCCGTGCTGATTTCAGTTCGGTCGGACCTACCTACGATGGTCGTATCAAGCCCGATGTGATGGCCATGGGCGAAGGCACCTACGTCGCTTCGGGTTATGGCGATTGGTGGCCATATTACAATGGCAGCGGCACCTCTTTTGCCACGCCCGTGTTGGCGGGTGCTGTCGCTTGCTTGCGTCAAGCCCGCCCCTATGCCACCGTGCAGGAAATCTGTGATGCAGTCCGAGCTTGCAGCAACCGTGCCGACAATCCCGACAGCTATTATGGCTATGGCATCCCGGATTTCTCGCAAGCCCTTGAATTGCTTAGTGTCGGGGATACCATGGGGAATAACCCCGTAGAGGTGGTCAGCCTGTTTCCCAATCCTTCACAAGGTTCCGTGCGCGTGATGCTGAATGGAGGCGCTAAAGCTGACCTCACCGTTTACGACATGATGGGACGTTGCCTCTATACATACTCCTTCAACGGCTTGAATCACACCACGTTGGAGAACTACTTGAACGATTTGGAGGCAGGTATGTATGTCATCAACGTGAATTCGGAATTGGGTTCCCAAACCCTGAAGTTCGTGAAAACAAGATGATTGACAGCCAACATGGCATTTTAAAGCCTCCGTTTCCGATTGGGAAGCGGAGGCTTTTTGCACGGGTAGTGACGCGCCATGGCGCATCTTTACCGAAATCATCATTTCAACGGGGCGGGCGTGTGGTATTCACGGATGCCCAGCTCTTTGTCAAGCATGATCATGCCGCCGACGTGGTCGCCAATCATCTTGCACTGGACGATGAGGTCGCGGGCGTTCTCTTCCTCTTCCACCTGCTCGTCGATGAACCAAGCGAGGAAGTTGGTGGCAGCGCGGTCCTTGTCCTCATCGGCGATGTCGCAGAGATTGTTGATCATGGCGGTCACTTTCTTTTCGTGCTCAAGGGTGTCCTCGAAAGCGGCCAAAACCGACTCCCATTCGGTTTGCACCTTGGCGATAGGGGCGAGGATAACGCGCTCGTCCTGGCTATGCATGTAGTTGATCATGATGGCGGCATGGGCTTGTTCCTCAAGGAATTGTACCTTGTACCAATGGGAGATGCCGTGGAAACCTTTGGCGTAGATGTCCTGAGCCATGCTCAGGTAAAGATAGGCCGACCACATTTCTGCGTTGATTTGGTCGTTGATGGCTTTCGCTAGTTTTTTGCTAATCATCTTCTTTCAGTTTATAGTTTAAATTCATTAGTTGATGGTCTTTTGAAAAATGGGAGTTCTTTTCTTCATGCGTTTCACAAGGTCGTTTGTTGGGTTTATCAGATGTGGTTTGCAATAATTAGGCAAAGATAGGCTTTTTTCTTTTGCCGTCAATGGTTATGCCGAAAATTTTACTACCTTTGCAAACCGTTTTCACCAGATTATTAGAGTTAATATGTTGAATAGGAGATTTTTGAGAATCAAAGCGTTGCAGGAGATTTACGCTTACCGCCAGTCGGGAGGAGGCGATTTGGCAAAAGCCGAACGCCGTTTGTTGGAATCTGTCGATAACCTCTATGAGCTTTTTGTTTACCAGCTTTCTTTTTGGGTTGAGGTGAAACGCTTTGCAGAGCGCCGCATCGAGGAAAACCGTAACAAGCACTTCCCGACGGAAGAGGATTTGAATCCCAATTTGAAATTTGTCAACAATCGGATTCTCAACGCCTTGGAAGACAACAGACATCTATTGGGCTTGGAGGAAAAATACAAGATCAATTGGGCAGACTTCAGGGACGACTTCATTCGCGCCTTCTATAGCAGGCTGATTGTAAGTCCTGAATACCAAGAGTATATGAATAGCAAGGACGATAGCTTCGGCACCGATAGGCAACTGCTGTTGAACGTTATCGACAACTATATGGCTGAAGCCAAATTCCTTTGCCCCATGTGCGGTTTTGTTTATGAAGGCGAGGAAAAACCTGAACGTTGCCCTCAGTGCAAACAAATGGTTGAATGGGAGGCTGTTGATAATACGGCTGAGTTGTTGCTTGATTTCTATTCCGACCGCAAGCTTTCGTTCAATAGCGATTATCCGCTGGCCGTTTATCTGCTTTGGAAATTCATCAGTGATTTGCCGAGCAGTTTCAGCGCGGCTACTCCGATGCCATCCGTTTACAATGAATATAAGGATGGGACTGACGACAAGGAGTTTGTCGTCAGGCTGTTCGAGAAGACTATCTTGAATATCCCCGAATATCGTAAAGTGCTGGAAGACAACATTTCCAATTGGGACTACGACCGTTTGATGCTGATGGATAAACTTATCATCTTCATGGCTTTGACTGAGTTTTGCGAGTTCCATTTCATTCCGGTCAAGGTGACAATCAATGAGTACATTGAAATATCAAAATACTACAGCAGCTCCGACAGCCGCCGTTTTGTGAACGGATTGCTTGACAAGCTGGCCACCCAATTGAAGGAGGAAGGCAAGTTGGTGAAGACTGGTCTTGGACTGGTTGACAAATAAAGGCTATCTGCACAATATTATAATAAGGTGTCCGTTATAGAATAAAATTGGAATATGAAGCGAATTGCATGTCATTTTGGTATTATCTTATTGTTTTTCATGGCTTTGGAATGTAAAGCTCAGGTGACGGATAACATCTTCCGAGTCTTGTCGGATGCCAATTCGGCTCGCGTTGTCGCCTTAGGCGGGATGCCGTTGGCCATTCATGACGGGGATTTGCAGACAGCGGCATTCAATCCTTCCGCCATTTCACCCGCTATGAACAATCAGATGTCGCTTTCGTATGTTGGTGACTTCCAACTCGGAACGAACTATGCCACAGCGCAATACAGCCATACCTTTGAGAAGTTGGGCAGTTTTGCGGCATCGGTGCTTTATTACAACTACGGCACAATGCAGTATGTCTCTGAGAACGGCAATGTCGATGGTGGCACCTTCACGCCTTCCAACTATGCTTTCATCCTTGGCTGGGGTCGGGAGCTGACCGACAAATGGAGCATTGGCGCCAACCTGAAATATGTAGGCTGCCAGTACGAAATCGGCAGGGCAGGGGCTTTGGGCGTTGATGTGGCGGCCACCTATTGGTCATATTCCAACTGGGCTTTCACCCTTGCTGGACGCAATATCGGGAGACAATTGTTTGCAGTCGAAATGTATAACGAAGACAAATGGCTTCCTTTCTCCCTGGATTTCATGGTTTCCAAGAAGTTGGCGCACTTGCCGTTGACCGTCTTTATGGGTTACCACGACATACAGCGTTGGAATATGTCATTTGACGACCCGCTTCATTTGCATGATACCTATGATCCCACCACTGGAGATTATACGAAACCCTCTAAGGCAGTGCAATTCTTCACCAATTTGGGCTGTCACCTTCTGCTAGGCGGCGAATTGGAATTAGGCAAGAACCTTGTGCTTCGGGCATCCTACAATTATGATACTCACAACAAGATGACTGTGCCACAAAAGCGTACTTTGGTAGGGCTTTCTGCTGGTTTTGGCGTGAAAGTCAAGGCGTTCCAAATCGACTATGCGTTTTCGAGATACAACGTTGCCAGTGCGTCGCACTTCCTGACCTTACGCTTGGACTTGAGCAAGTTTTAGACGATCGCGGGGCTACGACGTCACCGTTCAGCCTTCCTGATGTCCAGTTGTCCAGAAGTCAATAGAAAACATGTACCTCCACGAACTCAAACTGACGAACTTCAAGAACTGCGAAGCGGCAGATTTGCTGCTTTCGGAGAAGGTGAACTGTTTCGTCGGCTTGAACGGCGCGGGTAAGACCAACATCCTCGACGCGATATATTACCTCTCGTTTTGCAAGAGCTTCTTCGGCGCGGCCGACAAGCTGAACATCAGGCACGAACAGAACTTTTTCGCCATTCACGGCACCTATTGCCACGACGAAAAGGACGACGAGTTGGTGTCGTGCGTGCAGAAACGCGACGCGAAGAAGTCGTTCCGTTTCAACAAGAAGGAATACGACCGCCTCAGCGACCACATCGGGAAGTTCCCCTTGGTGATGATTTCGCCCTACGACCGCGACCTCATCAATGAGGGCAGCGACCTCCGCCGCAAGTTCATCGACGGCGTGATCTCGCAGTTCGACCCGCTGTATCTCAACGCCTTGCTGAAATACAACCGCGCCTTGCTGCAACGCAACATGCAACTGAAACGCTTCGCCGAAACGCACACCTTCGACCGTGAACTGCTCCGCCTTTGGGACGACCAGTTGGCCCAAACCGCCGCCGACATCCACGGCAAGAGAAAGCAGTTTTTGGTGGACTTCTTGCCGATTTTCCAGCATTACTACGAAATCGTGTCGGGCGGCACGGAGAAGGTGAATGTCGTCTATCAGTCGCGCTTGGACGATAAACCGCTGAACGAGCTTTTGGAGGAAAGCTTGCAACACGACCGCTATTCGGCCTACACCAACGTGGGCATCCACAAGGACGACTTGGAGTTTACGCTCGACGGCCATCCGCTGAAGCGTTTCGGGTCGCAGGGGCAGCAGAAGTCATTTGTGGTGTCGATTCGTTTGGCGCAGTTCGAGTTCAACTACCAGAGAATCGGCTACAAGCCCATTCTCTTGCTCGACGACATCTTCGACAAGCTCGACGACCAGCGCGTGATGAAGCTCGTCCGCTTGGTCGGCGACGACCATTTCGGACAGGTGTTTATCACTGACACTCAGCGACAAAGAATCGAGAAACTGTTTGAAGACACCCAAATCAACCACAAGATTTTCGAGGTGGAGAAGGGTCGGATCAAGGAGATAGGAGGCAGCGATGGTTTACTATGACGTTCAGCCGCTCGGCGACTTGATCAAGGCGTTTTATGCCCGGCACAAAGGCCCGGAATACATGGACGAGCTGAAAATCATCCAATCTTGGCCCAAGGTGGTCGGGCCGTTCATTGCCAAGCACACCATCGACCTTTCCATCAGGAAAAAAATCCTCTTTGCCCGCGTCGATTCCGACTCGCTCCGCAATGAACTAAGTTATTCCAAGTCGTTGTTGCTGAAGAACTTGAATGAGGTGGTGGGGAAGGAAGTGATTTCGGAAATCGTATTGAATTGACACTACCTTTCAATCAGATAGTCTCCGATGGTCATCTTTTCCCTGTCGAATTGGATGCCGATTTTCACGACGCTTTTTCCCTCGGTATAATAAGGTAGGGCATACCCTTTGCCGTTGATTTGGTCCATAGCTTCTTGGGCAGTGCCGTTCACTTTCATCTCAAAAACGTAGGTTGTTTCAGGCATTCGGATGACGAAATCGATGCGACCGCCTGCACATTTCACTTGCGTTTGCGCAAAGACGTTCATCATGTTGAAAATCAGCCAAAATGTGTATTCGTAAAAGCCTTCGTAGTTCTTTTCGTCTTTCAGTTTTTGCTGGAATCCCTCAACGTAAGGGATGCTTGCCAGGAATGCTTTGAGTTCGTTCAAAGCGGCCTCAATGTCGTCCTTGTCCAAGGCGCGCCACAACTTGAGGGCGAAGCCGTCTTGGATTTTCACGCTGCTCAAGCCCGTGTAGGTCGGGATGAGTCCGCTGACAAGCCCGGTGCGAACCTCGTTGTTGGGAATGGCCAAAACGTATGTGTCAGATTTTTGGTCGTAGTCCTTGATGGTCAGGTAGCCGCTTTGGTAGAGTAGCGGCAAGGCGTCTTCCATGGCTTCGGTGGGACGGTCGAAGGAGGTCGCCGAAGCCTCGATGAAGTCCATTGTGGTCACATCCGTGTGGAATTTTTGCATTTGGCGGAGAAGGAATGAGGGAGTGCCGCTCTCGAACCAATAATTGGCTATTTTTTTCTGCATGAAACATTTAAGAAGACTGAACGGGTTGTACACGTCTGTTGAGTTTTCGGAAAAACGGTAACCGTCGTATTGCTTTTTCAACTTTATATGCATTTCGTCGGGAGAACAATTGTATCTTTCTGCCAGCATCGCAATATCGGCAGCCATTTCCGTTGCAAACTCTTCTTCCGTGATGCCGCAGATGGCCGCAAATTCGGGTTGCATCGAGATGTTGGTCAGGTTGTTGATGGTGGAGAAGATGCTCAGTTGGCTGAATTTGGTGATGCCCGTGATGAAGCAGAACTTGATCATGGCTTCGCTGGCTTTCAGCGGTTGGTAGAATTCTTGCATGACACGGCGGAACTCCGGAAGCCGTTGCTCTTCGTGCAGCACGTCGAGCAGAGGCGCGTCGTATTCGTCGATGACGACCACGACCTGCTTGCCTGTTTGTTCGTAGGCGCGTTGAATCATGCCTTTGAGCATTTGTCCGGGGAGGAGCTCGTCGCTGTCGTACCCAAATTCCGCCGTCAGAGGCTTCAGCAAAAGCAAAAGCGTGTTGCGAAGGCTGTCGGCTGTTTCTTGGCCTTTCGCCAAGCTCAAATCCACATGGATGACGGGATAATGTTCCCATTCCTGTTCCAACTCCATGATTTTCAAGCCTTCGAAGAGTTCTTTTTGGCCCGAAAAGTAGGAAACAAGCGTGGTGGTGAGCAGCGACTTGCCAAACCTTCGCGGACGGCTAAGGAAGACAAAAGGGCTAAGTTTTGTCATCTTCCACATCAAGTCCGTCTTGTCGATGTAGAGGTAATCCTCTTTCCTGATTCTCGAGAAAGTCTGGATGCCAACGGGGTATTTGCGTGTGTTTTCCATCTTCGCGGTGATTTATGGCGCAAAAATAAGTAAAATTGTGTTTTATGCAACTTGTTTGTCATAATTCAAGAAAATCGCCCAAATGTGGTATAGAAATACAAGATTTGGGCGATTTTCTATAGAATTTCGCCCAAATGTATGGTTTTATGGGTACATTTGGGCGTTTTTCTAATCGGAGAACAGTTCCTTTGCCGTGATTTCGCTGTGCAGTAGCCCGAAATGCTTGCCTTTGGCCACCCCGAATGGCGTTATCATCGTGTGAACCAATTTGAGCGGGGTTTTGGTTTCGGTGCGGAAAACCATCATCCTTTCGTTGAGTCTTTCCTTGTAGTCATTGGTGATGACGTAGGGTTTAGACGAGAATTTCATCTCGCACAAATGCACCATCTTGTCGACGCGTGAGATGATGAGGTCGATTTGTGAGCCTTTGTGTTCCACTTGCCCATTCTCGTCTTTTTTTGGCCCGACTCGCCACGATGATACCGAGGTCGCGATGCCCGAAATACCCAAGCCTTTCTTGATGGCGTTGAGGTGTTTGAGGCAGACCATCTCGAAGGTGAACCCCTCCCAGGTCTCGACGCTGCGGGTCATGAAGTTGTGCATCCAAAATTCGGGGTCTTTGTCGTCGTTGTTCTTGATGAATCGGAAATAGAATAATGTGTAAAAGTCAGATATTCTGTAAATTGTGTTTTTTTTCTTACAGCCAAATTGGGCAAATTTCACGATGAAGTCGCAGCGTTGCAGGTTTTTCAAGACTCGTGTCAGGTTGCCGCCCGAAAGTCCGGAAGCGGTTTCCAGCTCGCTGCGTGTCATACCTTCGCGTTTGGCCGAAAGTGCCTTGACGACAGAGACGTATCGGTCGGCTTTCGCGAAAAGCGAGTTGTAGAGTTCGTCGAACTCGTCGCTGAGTCGCCCGCCGATGGCAAAAAACAACGCGTCGATGTTTTGCGGCAGGCTCAGGTTGGGTTCGAGAAGGCTCAGATAGTAAGGCACACCGCCCAGCACCATATAGCACTGGATAATCTGGTAATAGTCCCATCCAAAGCCCTTGTTGTCAAGGTATTGCTTGCATTCGTTGAGCGTAAAGGGCGCGAGATAGATTTGTCGCGTGATGCGGTTGTGCAGCCCGCCTTGGTTGGAAATCAGTTTGTCGACCATCCATGAGGTCGCGCTGCCGCAAGCCACAAGAACAATGTCGTCGCGGGTGGCCACCCAACTGTTCCAGAAGTATTCGAGCGCCTCCACGAAATCGCTGCTTTTGTTGTCAATCCAGGGCATCTCGTCAATGAAAACCACCTTTTTCTTTTGGTCGCTTTGTTCCAGAAGAACCGTGAGTGCGTCGAAGGCCTCGCTCCAAGAGTCTAATTTGGGCTGTTCGGCCATGCTGCCATATTTCGCCAATGCCTTCGCAAAGTTCTCTAACTGTTTCTTTTGGGTGCTTTTGTGAGCGCCCACATAATAAAAGGTGTAGTTGTCGTGGAAGAAATTGCGCACGAGAAAGGTTTTCCCGACCCGTCGCCTGCCGTAGATGACGACGAACTCCGAGCGTTTGGAGTTGATGCAGCGTTGCAGTTCTTCCGTTTCGCGTTTCCGTCCGATGAGCGTATCCATAGTTTATGGAGTTTTTTCGTTGGCAAAAATACACAAACTTTCATAATTGATGCAAGAAAATCGCCCAAATGTGGTATGAAAATACAAGATTTGGGCGATTTTCTATAGAATTTCGCCCAAATGTATGGTTTTTAGGGTTCATTTGGGCGGTTTTCTGTGGTATTATGTTCCAAGCGCAGAGCCTTGGCAATGAATGTGGTTAGGAAGAGTTGAATAATAGGTTGCAACTGATTCTATGTTCCTTGCGGTATCTCCATAAAGCTTTGGTCGCGCGTTGGTATTGTTAACACAAAGTCTTCCATAATTATTTGTTTTTAGTTGTCTCCGTACTGCTTTTTATACATCTCTTTGATTTCCAAGAAATAGCGTTCCAAGGCTTCGTCGTAACGTTGGTTGGCTTCTTCAGCGGCTTCCCGCATGATGTATGCCAACATCTCGTCCGTCGGTTCCTCCAACGAAGTCAGGCGGTAGGCGTTGATTTCCTTTTCTGACATGGCTTCCAATCGTTTTATTTCGCAAATAATAGTGTTTTTCGCGATTCACCGCCTGCAAATCCCCCGAAAATCGCAATTCCGGCATTTTTTCTCGTCATCGGTCTGGCGGAAAGGCGTTTCCGTGTCGAGCAGCTCGGCCACGAGAGCCTTCAACATCGATTCCATATCGGCGACAAAGGTGTCGTCTCCCAAAAATGGAACGCTTGTCTCTTTCAGGGCCGGTTTGGATTGCTTCAATGCGAACTCGATGTTGGTTGCATAACGTAAACCGTGTATTTGCGCTTCAACTTGATGGGCGGCAATTTCTTGGTTTTCTTTTAGATACATGTATTTGTATAGGAGCAGCTGCAACGCCTTTTCGGGAATGGATTTCACGAAAGCGAGGTCGCCATCGTCGGGATGGCGTACGGGTACTTTGAGGTCGGCGCTTTCCACTTTTCCCGTCTTGTAGTCGATGACGCGGATGATGTTGCCCCAACGGTCGATGCGGTCGGTGCGGCCCTTGAAGAGACAGTCGCCGACAGAGGTCGCCAGACGTGCCGAGAGTTCGCCTTCGGTTTTGAGAATGGTCAGCTCTTGGTTTTTGAGGCGGCTCGACGTGTATTGCAGGTAGTTCCTCAATTGCTGCCGGATGGTGATTTTGTTGAGGTAGTTGAACCCTATATCGGGAAAACCCAGTGGCATGTTTTTCTCGATGGATTGGGAAAGCATGGCTTCCCATTGTGGCATGATTCTGTTGTCAAACAGCTCTTTGTCAATGGTTTGCAGCTTTCCATCTTTGGGTAGATAATCGTTGAAGAGGAGCTCAAGGCTGTCGTGGATGATGGTCCCGATAATGTTGGTGCCGACTTCCTCCTTGGCGCTGTCGTCCTCGATTTGCTCGATATACCTCAGATAATATTTCAAAGGGCAGCTGATATAGGTGGAGAGCGATGAGGGGGATAGGCCTTTCTCCTGAACAAGGTATCTTATACGGTCAAGGGAATGGCTCTTATTGGCTGTCAATGAGAGTGTTGTGGAATTTGAGTGCGTATCGCAACTGAAAGTCTCTTCTTTGACGTGGATATTTTCGCTTTTGGCCAACTCCTGCTTGATTTGCAGGATATAACGGCTGGCTTCACCACCAAAAGTCGATGACAAATCATTGTAATACAAAAAGATGTGTTCCCCGTTTTGCAGGAGGCGGTAGAAATTGTAGGCAAAGACGGCTTGCTTCTCTAAGTGACACGGCAAACCGCATTCCTTCCTGATGAAATGTGGGATGAAACTCCCTTGTGACTTGTCGTTAGGCATGATGCCTTCGTTGACGCTGAGCACATGTATTTGCTTGAAGTCGAGGTTGCGGGCTTCGAGCAGGCCCATGATTTGCAGGCCTACCGTTCCACTGCTGCTCAGTTTGATGGAAGTGTTGGAAACCAACAGCTTGTATAGGATTTCCACGCTGTTCGCATCGTGGAGGTAATCGGCGTGTTGCTCGACGATGAGCCCGATTCGGTTGACGATTTTGCCAACTGCGCTCACTTGGTTGAGTAGGAACAAGAACCCTTTTTGCCCTGTTTTGCCCTGTATCTTGTTGGATATGAAAGACAAGAGTTGCCTCAATGACTGTATGGTTTCCTTTGGTTGGTTTTGGTGTTCCTCTTGTTCGGTGAGTAGAAGCCTCAAGAAGGATTCGATGTCGGGCATTCTGTTGAGCGTGGCGAAGTCGGTTTCTTCGAAGATGAACTTGCCATTGGTCACCAGCTCGTTTTTCCAATGCTCAAAACCCATCATTTCGCTTTTGGAGAAAACGGTTTTCGTCAATTCCAAGTCCATGATTCGGAAAATCGGCCAGATGTACCAACCTTTTGCCTCGTACTCACGCCCGTCATTTTGAAGCTTTCTGACGGTCTTTTTCCTTCTTCGGAGGTCGAAATAGGACCTGATAAATTGGTTTACTGGTGTGTTCTTAATCGGATAGCCCATGGACACCTTGAATTCCTTGAACGCCTCGGTGTCGGGAATGGCGTTTAGGGCTGGGATGAGCAGGCTTTCATCGGAGAGAATAACGGCGGCATCACTATTGCCAATTTTCTGGAGGTTCGATTGCAAAGCCTTGGTTTGCAATGTATTGCCGCTGGCACTCACAATATGGATGTGCTTTTCCTCTTGGCATAGTTGATGGGTGACACCGTTTTTCATCCATTCTGGATGGTCATCCAAATAGCGACGGGCGAAGAGGCCTGCCTCGTTGTTTGGGTCGTCAATGTAGTAGCGGTCGTAGTCGAAAAGGATTTCAGCGCGACCGTCTTTCACCAATTTGTCGATGAGTCTTTCCTCCGTGGTGGTCAGGGCGTTGAATCCGGCAAATACTACTTTCCTCTCACCGATTCTGTTTGAAAGATCTGGGTCTGACATCTTGGCTAAATGCCTGGTTATCATACCATAATAACCCTGGCTTTTGGCCGTAAGCCGGTCGTGGAGGCGGAGGTAATAATCGTAGAGCGAAGTGAAGAATTGCAGGTATTTCAGCTCTTTTTCCTTGCTTTTGGCCTCGTCGAAGTTCCAGATTTCCAGCTTCTTGTTCTGGACGACATAATTGAACAGGTGACCTGCATCGATGCCGTATTGGTCGATTTCATCGAAATCCTTGGCCATTTGTGCGGCTTGGCTTCCAAAAATGCCCAGGTCGATGCTTTGTTCCGTGTGAAGCTCGGCGTCGATGTCGATAAGCTCGAAGAGAAGGTCGATGTTGTCAATCAAGGTCATCCTACTCCATTGTGTGACAGCCTCTTGGATGGAAAGCATCTGTGGCAGCCAGATGGTTTTCTGGTGTTGTCTCTTGAATTCGGAACGAAGGTAAAATGCCGCTCTCTTGTTAGGAAAAACAATTGTAAGTGTTTCTTTTTCAAGATTATAATGCTCTTGAATGTGGTTGTAAAGCCGTTGGATGAAACTCGGTTGGCTCATGTTATCGTGTTTTCTGTTGTTCTTCGGCTGTTTTCAGCTGTTCGGGTTTGCCCAAGTCGAACCAGAAAGTGGACTGGACGGGTTTGGAAACGATACGTTTCGTTTTGGCCAAATGGAGATATAAGTCAATGACGCTCTTAGGTTTGCATTCGAATTTGGTGAACAAGTGGCTGCGGAAGAGGTGCATGCCGCTGAAGGCCATCTCGTTAGTGTAGAGGTTTGTTGGGCCTGTCGAAACGCCTGACCTGTCTTCGTTAACCCACTTGAAACGGTTTTCCGACTTGTTCATCCAGCCAACAAGTTGGTTCTCGGTGTCAAATAGTAGTTTTCGGCTGGTTTCGCGGTCTTGGGTGAGCAGCCACGCATCATCTTCTGAATCGATGAATTGTTGGCTTAGTCCCTTGAGGTTCACGTCGCTGATGATGTCCACGTTGTGCACCAAAACGGCTTTGGAGTCTTTGAAAAGGGGGGTGGCCATCACAATACCGCCGCCCGTGTCCATCAGCAAGTCGCGCTCGTCGGAGATTCGGATTTCAGCGTCAAACTGATGTAGGCTCACGAAGTCAATGATTTGTTGGCCGAAATGATGGACGTTGATGACAATGTGATGGAAGTCGTTATCTGTCAGATTTTCAATACAATGCTGCAACAAAGGCTTGCCGTTGAGTTCGACCAGAGCCTTTGGCTTGTCGTGCGTCAAGGTTCCGAGGCGAGTTCCCAGTCCAGCCGCCAAAACCATTGCGGTGAAGTCGTGTGTCATGCGTTGTGTTCCTCCTTGATTTTGCGTTCTATGTGGTTCAATTTCAAATGGATTTCGGGGTATTTCTCTTTTAGCCATTCATAAATTGTTTGTGCAAAGAAGACGGAGCGGTGCTGCCCGCCCGTGCAGCCGAAAGACACCATCAAATTGCTGAAATGACGCTCGATGTAGTTGTCAATACTCTGACTGACAATGCCTTTCACATTCTCAAGAAACTCATGGACATGCGGCTTGGCCATCAGATAGTCGATGACTTCCCAGTCGCGGCCGGTCTTGGTCTTGAACTCGGGCTCGCGGCCTGGATTGGGCAGGGCGCGACAGTCGAAGACGAAGCCTCCGCCGTTGCCGCTGAAGTCGTCGGGATAGCCTTTTCGGAACGAGAAACTGTTTATGGTTACTGTTAGTTTAGAGTGTAGAGTTGAGAGTTGAGAGTTGAGAGTCAGTGGATAGTTTAAAGTTGAGAGTTGGGAGATGATGTTTTGGAGTTCGGGGTAGTCGTTTAGGGGATGGGTTTCGTTCCATATCTTCAACTCTTTCAGCGCGTAGGGGATGCTCTCGATGAAGTGCGATTTTTTCTGGATTAAGCCTCTAAACCCGTATGCACCAAGCACTTGTAATAACCTCAGATAGACGAAATACGGTTGGTAAAGGTCGAATCCAACTTCTTCGGGGCTGACGTTTTGCGACAACACCTCTTTATAGTATTGGACAAGCTTATCGCGGACGGATTGCGGGATTTGTGCCTTCACTTGATAGAGCAGCGAAACCACGTCGTAGTTCAATGGGCCTTTTCGTCCGCCTTGGAAATCGATGAAATACAGTTCGTTGTCCTTTACCAAGATGTTGCGCGACTGGAAGTCGCGATACATGAAGAAGTCGTTCGGAGCTTGGCTGGCGAAGTCGGCGAAGGTGTCAAAGTCGCGGTTGAGGCGCGTCTCGTTGAAGTCGATTTCCTCGTGGGGCTTGACGAAGTAGTATTTGAAATAGTTCAGGTCGTCGAGGATGGCCTGGCGGTCGAAGCGCTCGGTGGGGTAGGCTTTTCCATAATCAAGATTCTGATTACCAATGTATTGGAATTTCGCCAAGTGCTTTAAGGCTTTTTTGTATAGTTCGATGACATTGTCGCCCAAACCTCCAGCCATCAGTGATTTCTGCACATGAGCAAAGAGGTTGTCGTCGCCTAAGTCGCTTTGCAGGTAGCAGGTCTTGTCGTCATTGACGGCAAGCACTTCAGGCACGTTGAGACCCAAGTCGTGAAAATGCTTGCTGAAGGTCAAAAAGGCTTCGTTTTCCTCTTTGTTTTCGCTGTAAGTGCCTATCATTGAGTTTGTTTCTGTGATAATTCTGAAATATTTCCTTGCCGACCCCGACTCGGCAATGGGCAGGATTTTCCTCGGTTTCAGCCCCAATGAAAGGGTTAAGTCTAATATATTCTGCTGTATTTCAATGGTTTGCATTGTGTTTCCATTCTATTGTCTGTTGGCAAATTTACAAAATAAAAACGACCCGCAAGGTCATTGCGAGTCGTTTTGGTGGATTTTCGGTTGGTTTATTCCTTCACCACTTTGTCCGAGAACACCTTGCCGTCCGCCGTGGCGATGCGCAACAGATAGACACCCAGCGGCAGGCCTTCCAAGCTGACTTCATTGGTGCTTTGGAGGGTTTTCACCTGTTGGCCGAGGGCGTTGTAAACTTTCACTTCCGAAGCGATTTCGCCTTCGATGCGGACGATGCCCGTGGTGGGGTTGGGATGTATGGCGATCTCTCCATTTGACGATTCCGGAACGGCATCGTAATCGAAGATGTCGGTGAAGTGCAATATCCAGATGTTCTTCTTGGAATCGGGCAAAGCGAGGTTGTTGCTGCAATTGACGTCGCCCGAAACGGTTCCTTCAAACCAAGTGCATTTGCCAACGATGGCATATTCCCCATCGCTTTGCATCTTGACGTCCCTGACGCTTTCCAGCAACCCCAACTCGCTGCCGATGCAGCGTTCCCACACAAGGTTTCCGCAGGAGTCGATGTGGGACACCCCAATGTTGCCGGCATCGACATCGGTCACGCCCAGCTGGGCAGCACTCGCCACGTCGCCGTCTGTGGATCGTAAGTTGGAAAACACCGTGAAGCCTTCGTCCCCGTTCCCAGAGACCTTGACAACCTTGTCTATGCACGAGCCTCCATCAGAGGATGTTGCCCTCGGAGTCGCATCTCAGGAGGCAGCAACCCCACGTGTGGATGCCGTCGCCGCAGTTTCCATTAGGCTCGACATCGAAGGAAACATGACCCGCCAGTAGGAAGCCGTCCTCCAATTCAACCATGTCGCTGATGTTGATTTGTGGGAAGCAGAGAATTCGTTCCATTTGCCCGGAGGCGTTCATCTTGACAAGGATGCTGTTGTTGTCGGGCTGGCCGCAGCCGATGTTCCCGATTCCTGACAGGCCTGATTCCAATCCGACATAGAACCCGCCGTCGCTGGCGTTTTTCAGGCAAGTCAGGTTCTCGTCGCCTTGGGTGCCGAGGCTGGTCTCCCATACCATATTGCCCAACGTGTCGAGTTTCACGAGCCAGCAGCCCCGGCCTCCGTAATGGTGGGTGACGTCACCGGTCGCCTCGTCGCAGAGGACTCCGGCTATGACGCCACCGTCCAGTGAAACGATGCCCAGCACGTCCAAAGCCGAACTTGCCAAGCCGAGGTACGTGCCAAGGCTCCTTTCCCAAATGGATTCTCCCGCTACATCGATTCGCGCGATTGACAGATTCCAGACGTATCGGGCAATCCCGACGACGTATTGCTTGTTTGTCGCGCCCTTGCACAGTTGTTGAAGCCAATGGCCGTCCAAGTCGTGGCAGGATTGGGGCTTATGCTGACAGACAATCCCAAGCATTGTTAATCGCGTTTTGTGTTATGGGAGAACCTCCCGATGATGTCACAATTCCACTTTCGTTATCGCCTGTTCCTCCGTGATTATGCCAAAATATTATTCCATATTGATCATTGTTTAATGCGGCAGCTATTTCTGATCCTGTAGGCTGAATCTCATTACCAATAAGGTATTCATGAATAATTGTGTTTTGCATATTGCCAGGCAACATGCTTTCTGTTGGTTCTGCATATTGAATATCTTGCAAAGAACCTGCTTCTGTCATAATTGTTTTCATTAGATAAGAGGGATCTCCAAGACCAGGGTTTTTCTCATATACCGATAATCCGTTACCGTAAACTCACCATAATACACATCTCCGTTGGAGAGGGTGAAGGTGATGACGTTTATCGCTTGCAAAAACATGTATTTTTCTGAATAACAGTAAAAAAAACATTTTTTTGGAATTATTGCCAATTAAATCCAAAACTATGGTTGGTATTGTTCTTGTAGAGCAGCTCGGCCAGCAGGAGGTGGGCGTAATGCTGGTCGTAGAGACGCATTGAATGCGTCTCCAATGCCGTGACGCCAGGCTTGTTTGTGGGAGACGCAAGCATTGCGTCTCTACAGGTGTCGAACCAGGGCAGCAGCAGGGCCAACGCGCTGTCGGGCTGCTGCCACGTCAGGCTGTCGATGGTGGCTATGGCGGGGGAGGGCATCGCTGTTGGCCCCGGCCAATCGGCAGGCTCAGGGCCCTTGACGCAGGCGGCCAAGGCCAACAACGAAAGCAGTCCTATGAAAAGTGCCGTTTCGTGGGGGCAAAAGAGGGATTCAATAGCGCAATATTACTCAAATATTTCCGTTTTCGGTTTTGGTAACGGAAAAAAAACTAATTTTGCGCAAAATTATGAGTCAAGCAATGAGAAGGATTTTTTTGATAGCTGTAGTCGTTGTCCTTACAGCAGGATTCGCTTCCTGCAAGAAAATTCGCTATTGCCGCTGCACGACGATCCAGAACGAGGAAGTCGTGGAATTGGGCAACGATTTCTATACGATTGAGGACGGCTCCCCCTGCTCCGACCGCGCCAAGGAAATCTCGGGCTGGGGCCAGGTGGTTTGCACCGAGGTGTCGAAGCAAGAGGCCACCGGCGAGGAAAACAAATGGTGGGAGAATTTGTTCAACATCAACAATCCCAAATAAATTCTTATGTTTAGGATCAAAAATGAAGAGCGAACGCATGTCGGAAGATGTGCGTTTTTTTGTAGATTTGCCTCATGAAAAACGCGAAAACCATACTCCCCATGGCGCTGAAAATGCTGCTCGGCATTGTTTTCATCGTCTCCGCCGTGCTGAAACTCCTCGACATGGACAAGTTCGAGCTTTATGTCTATAGCTACCATTTTTTCAGCCTCAATTCCAGCTTCTTGGTGGCAAGGGCGGCCATTGTCCTTGAATTGGTTCTCGGCATCGGACTGGCTTCCAATTGTTTCCACAAACTGATGTGGTGGGGAAGCGTTGCCATGTTGGCGGGCTACACCTTGTTATTGATATACGCGCAAGTCATTGGTCGCACCGACAATTGCCATTGTTTCGGCGACTTCCTGCAATTCAACCCTTGGCAGAGCATCCTGAAAAACGGAGTGTTGTTGGTGCTTTTTGCGCTGATTTACAAGGTGAAAGGATGGGGCTTCCAAGGTCAACGTTGGGTCATGGCAGGTGTGGTGGCGGCTTGTTGCGTGGCCGTTTTCGCCGTATCGCCTCCCGACAATTTCACGCCGAGCTATGACCCTGAGCATAATTTGCAGGCTGAATACTTTGGGCAAGCCTTGACAGAGCCGCCGCTCGACAGCCTGAATCTGGACGAAGGGAAACGGATAATCTGCTTTTTCTCGACAGGTTGCGAGTATTGCCAAATGGCGGCGCACAAGCTCACGCTGATGCAACAGTTCAATGGGTTCCCTCCTGAAAACATCACTTACATCTTCATGGGCAGCAAGGAAGGCATTGAGCGGTTTTACGAAAGCTCGGAGTCGGCGCACTATCGTGATGTGTTGTACAATGACGTACCTAACTTGCTGAAAATCACCAATGGGAACTTCCCTGTTCTTGTGTTTCTGGAAGATGGGAAACTGGTTCACGAATACGGCTTCCGCAACATGAGGGAAGCTGAGATAAAGGAGTTTATGGGAATGTAGGGGATGTTTGCCCGGTTACGTATTATTGCGTTCCCACACCTCAAAACGATATTCATAATCTACATTTGGGTCGTCGTCAACCACCTCCAAGTCAACCAACTCCCACTCGTCGAAATTGACATAGGGGAAATAGGTGTCGGCCTCGAAGCTCTTCCCGATGCGGGTTAGGTAGAGCCGGTCGGCCAAGGGAAGGAACTGCTCATACACCATGCCGCCGCCCATGACGAAGACCTCTTCCTCGTCTTTCACCATTTCGAGGGCCGTTTTGATGGAGTCGGCAATCTCGAAGCCTTCGGGCGCAGTCTCCAAATGCGAGCTGAGGATGATGTTGCGTCGGTTGGGCAATGGCTTTTGGCCAGGCAGCGAGAGGTAGGTCTTGAAGCCCATGACGACGGTATGCCCCGTCGTGATTCTCTTGAATTGCTTCAGGTCGCGCGAGTTGTGCCAGATGAGGTCGCCGTTGCGTCCGATGGCGCGGTTCTCGGCCATGGCGACGATGATGCTTATTGTCATATCAGTTGTCAGTTGTTCAGTTGTTCAGTTTTGCCTGTCGGGTGCTGCCGTAGGTCGCGACCTACGGTTACTGTAGTTTCGCCCTTCGGGCGAGGCTTTACACCGACACTTCGCCTTTGATGGCTGGCCACGGGTCGTAGTTTTCGAGCGTGAAGTCCTCGAATTTGAAGCCAAAGATGTCCTTGACCTCGGGGTTGATTCTCATGGTCGGCAGTGGCCGCGGTGTGCGTGAAAGTTGCGTCTTCACCTGATCGATAAGGTTGTTGTAGATATGCACGTCGCCGAAGGTGTGGACGAACTCTCCGGGCTTGAGGCCACACACCTGCGCCATCATCATGGTGAGGAGGGCGTAGGAAGCGATGTTGAACGGCACGCCCAGAAACACGTCGGCGCTGCGTTGGTAGAGTTGGCACGACAGTTTGCCGTTGGCCACATAGAACTGGAAGAAGGCGTGGCAGGGTGGGAGTGCCGCCTTGCCTGCGGCCACGTTGGCGGCAAAGTCTTTCTCGTGTTCGTCGGGCAAGACCGATGGGTTCCAAGCCGTCACGATGTGGCGGCGGCTGTTGGGGTTCTCCTTGATGCTCTTCACCACTTGGGCAATCTGGTCGATGCCCTCGTTGTTCCAGTTGCGCCATTGGGCGCCATAGACGGGACCGAGGTCGCCATTCGGGTCGGCCCATTCGTCCCAAATCGTGACTTTATGGTCGTGGAGGTACTGGATGTTGGTATCGCCGTTCAGAAGCCACAGCAGCTCATAAATAATACTTTTGAGGTGCACCTTCTTTGTCGTCACCAAAGGGAAGCCTTCGGAGAGGTCGAAGCGCATCTGGTAGCCGAACACGCTGATGGTGCCCGTGCCCGTGCGGTCGCCCTTCTGCACGCCGTGGTCGAGGATATGTTGGAGTAGGTCTAGGTATTGCTTCATCGACTTGTCAATATTTTTGCAAACTTACATAAAAATCCCGAATTATAAGCCAGATGGATAAAAATCGTGGAAAAGTCAAGGCCACAGCGTAACTTTGCAGCCGAACGGGTCGGGCTTCACAGCCACCCAAGTAACTAGTTTAATGTATAACCGAGGT
>JAFSJF010000085.1 GCA_017439405.1 Bacteroidales bacterium | reverse complement strand
TCATTGTCGTATAGCGTTAGTGAATCAGAGCGAGATTTCGAGAATTTCAAACTTCATCGTCCCTGCCGGCACGGTGACCTCAACCACATCGCCCACTTTATGCCCCAGCAGACCTTTGGCAATGGGTGTGGAAATGGCTATTTTGCCCTCGCGCAGGTTCGATTCGGTCTCGGTGACAATGGTGTAGGTCATTTTGGCGCGGGTTTTGGTGTTCTTGATGGTCACCTTGGTGAGCAGCTGCACCTCGTCGGTCGAGACATTGCTTTCGTCGATGATTCGCGCACTGGCCATCATCGCCCTCAACTCGGCAATCTTGGTTTCCAACATACCCTGGCGCTCCTTGGCAGCGTCATACTCGGCATTCTCCGAGAGGTCGCCCTTGTCGCGGGCCTCGGAAATCGCCTGCACCACCGCCGGACGCTCCACAGTTTCCAGATGGGTCAGTTCGGCCATCTTCTTATCATAACCCTCTTGGGTCATATAGCATATTGCCATCTTTTATTCGTTTTTTTAAAAGTTAAAAAATGGAAGAATCTCAACTGCGTTGAGACTCCTCTGTGCCACGAAAGGTCGTTTTTTACGCTGCAAAATTACTTACAATTTGGCGCATGGGCAACAATGTGCAAGCTAAATTGGTGTTTTTTTAAAATCTTTAACCTATCGTCGCCAATTCATTCTGAACAGCCGCCATGCCGTCACCACCGCCACCACCGCCACAGCCAGAGCGGCCCACCATACCTGGCACTCCATAGCCGTGAGCGCCGCCAAAGCCACGCAAGTTTGACAGTTTGGGGTATCTGAATTTTTTTTGAAGATTGATGCCAAAAGATTTTGCGGTGTCAATTCTTTTTTATACTTTTGTGCTATATTGTAATATACAGCACTTCTATCATGTACCTTAGTCAAAGCAAACCCATTGAGGGTAAGATTGTTTACATCGTCAAGAGCTACCGTGCCAACGACGGTCGCACGACGAGCAAGAACGTCCGCAGGCTCGGCACGCTGTCGGAGATTCGCGAGCGTGAGGGTGTCGAGGATGCCTGGGCGTGGGCGCAGTCCCAGCTTGAGCTGGAAAACGCCAGTGAGCGGGAGAACCGCCGCAAGGTCTCCGTCGGTTTTCATGCCGGCTGCCTGATAGGCAAAGGCAGCCAGCGCAGTTTCAATGTCGGATACCTGATATTGGACAAAATCTATCACGACCTGAGCATCAAGCTCATCTGCGACGGCATATCCCGCAAGAGCCGGTTCAGGTTCGACCTTAACGAGGTGATGCGCCAGCTGGTGTTCGGGCGCGTTCTATGGCCGGCCTCCAAGTTGGTGACATGGCGGCAGACTCAGTCGATGGCATTGGTGAGGCCTGTGGAGTTGCAGCACATCTATCGGGCGTTGGTTGCAATGAGCTCGAACATGGAATACATCCAGGCCAGGCTGTTCCATTACTCGAAGGATGTCCTGTGCCGCAACACCACGGTGATCTACTATGACTGCACCAACTTCTTTTTTGAGTCAACGAGGCAGAGTGAGCTGCGCCGCCCCGGGGCGTCAAAGGAGAATCGCCGCACGCCGATTGTGCAGATGGGCGTATTCATGGACGCGGACGGCCTGCCCCTGGCTTTCAACATCAACCCGGGGAACACAAATGAGCAGACCACGCTGCGGCCATTGGAGAGGATGGTTGGCGAGAAGATGGACATCGAGGAATTCATCATGTGCACGGACGCCGGGCTGTCGTCATCAAACAACCGGCTCTACAACGACACCGACAACCGCAAGTTCATCACGGCGCAATCCGTGAGGACGCTCCCGAACACTGCCGGCAAGAAGAAACCGGGGCTCATAAAGGACTGGGCGCTCGCCGATGACGGGTGGTTTCTGCCCGCGGACCCGACGGCGCAATACACCCTCGAGCAGATAAACGCCCCCCGGAACAGGGACAGGTTCTTCCACCTGACGTTCTACAAGCAACGCTGGTTCACCACCTGGGTCAAAGAAAAGGACACCGGCGCGGAGACACGGCTCGAGCAGAGGTGCATCGTGTCGTTCTCCCTGAAATACAAGGAATACCAGCGCATGAACAGGGAAAACAACATCTCCAAAGCGGAGAACGCAATCAGACACGGCAATGCGGCCCAGCCGGCCAAAAGCTTCCGCAATTACATCACACAAGAAAAATGCACCGCCGGCGGCGAGGTCGCAGAGATTGACGCCGGATACTCTATCAACTACAAGCTGGCCGAGGAAGAGGCAATATATGACGGTTTCTACGCCATATGCACCAACCTTGAGGAAAAAACAGACAAGTCTGGCGGGAAACACCACACAATCAGCGACATAACCAAAATAAACCATGCCCGGTGGGAAATTGAAGAAACTTTCCGAATCATGAAAACGCAGCTCAAGGCCAGGCCGGTGTACCATCAGACCGACGAGGCCATCAAAGGGCACTTCATCGTGTGTTTTATCGCAGTCTTCATTTATCGCGTTCTTGAGCACAGGCTGAATGACGCCTTCTCGACCGACCGGATATTGGCTGCGTTGCGAACCATGAATGTCATTCACATCCCGTCCGAGGGATTCGTCCCGGCATTCAAACGAACGGACATTACAGACCAGCTATTTAATATCAGCGGCTTCCGCCTTGACACTGAAATAATACTATTAAAAAAACTTAAAAGCATCATCTCGACCCTCAAGCACCCAAAATAGCACAAACTCGAAAAAACTAAAAAGTGCCTCCATCCCAATATTCATGGGCTAAGGAGGCACGTCTTTTTTTTCAAAACTGTCAAAGATGGGAAAATTACTGCTTATCTTGCATACTGGCAAAAAAAGTTATTAACAAGTCGCCTCTTTTTGCCAGTGTGTGAAAAAAGGAGTACCTTTGCAAGACACATTTATAATAATATGCCGCACATTATAGGAATCGACGTTGGCGGGAGCACGACCAAAATTGTGGGTTGGCACGATGGAGCCATTCGCTCGCCGCTGTTTATCACGGCCACCGATGCTGTGACCTCGCTTTTTGGCGCTTTCGGAAAATACGTCTATGACAACGGCATCGCGTTGCACGACATCGACCGCGTGATGCTCACCGGCGTGGGGAGTTCGATGGTGAACACCCCCATCTACGGACTTTCAACGCACAAGGTTGACGAGTTCATGGCCAACGGCTTGGGTGCGCGTCACTGTAGCGGGCTTAGCCAGCTTGTGGCGGTGTCGATGGGCACGGGCACCTCGTTGGTGCGTGTGGATGGTAGCAACATCACGCGCATGGGCGGCATAGGCATGGGCGGCGGCACGCTGCAGGGACTCGCCCGGCAGCTGCTGGGCACCAGCGACGTGAGCCGTGTGGAAGAATTGGCACGCGAAGGCGACCTGGAACGAATAAACCTGCAAATCAAGGACATCTGCGCCACGCACTTAGAGGGATTGCCGCTGCACGCCACGGCCTCGCTCTTTGGCAAGGCACGCCAGGGTGGCGCCACCGAGTGCGACCTGGCCAAGGGACTGATATGCATGGTGCTGGAAACCATTGGCTCG
>JAFSJF010000084.1 GCA_017439405.1 Bacteroidales bacterium | reverse complement strand
CCCGCCTTGATGCGCTTGTTCTCTTCGGGTGTGTTCCGCTGCTTCGGGACGCTCACGAAGCTCGCGTCAACCACGCGACCTTCGTTGAATATCAAGCCCTTGCCGTTCAGGTAGTCGACGAACTTCTGGAACAGGTCGCCCACCTTGCCGCTCTTGGCCAGACGCTCGCGGAACAGCCATATCGTACGCGCGTCGGGCACGCGGTCGCCTTCGGCCAAGCCCAGGAAGCGGCGGAACGACGTGCGGTCCACTATCTGGAACTCCGCCTGCTCGTCGCTCAGGTTGTAGTAGCGCTGCAGCACCATCAGCTTGAACATCATCACCACGTCGTAGCGCTTCGCGCCCGCGTTGCTTTTTCGCTCCTTCGGCAGCAGCGCATCCTCCAGCTCCGCCCTGAACATCTCGAAGTCAACGGTTTTCGACAAACGCTCCAGCGGGTTGCCCATCTCCGTCAACTTGCGTTCCGTGTCTTCCTTATCAAACAATGTTGTGTTCCCTGTCGTCTTGTACTTTCTCATGGCTGTCTCGTTTTTAGGTTTACTTAATAACGACACATTGCATGTTTTATTGTTTGATAATCAATATTTTATCTATTTTTAGAAGTACCATACACTAATTGGACTATGTCCGTCGATTGAATTGGCGCCGTTAGCACCACACCACGCTGTCGGCAATATTAGGCCAAGCAACAGAATGAATTGTTTGATTTTTGAATGTTGCATATAGCATATCGTTTTAAAATTCAGCAAAAGTATAGCGTTTTTTTCAGAACGAAGCAAACTTTTTGGTGGGGAATAGTGGGGAGATTTATTATAATATCTTGATAAACAATGTTTTATATCTTATATAATCACCCAAATTAGACTCTGTTTTGAAAGCCTTCTTAATCTTCCTAACATGCTCCATGATTGTGGAATAATCACGATGAAGGAGGATGGATACCTGTTTCTCGTTCACACCTAACAGAAGAAGACGACAAATATCCAAATCCATGGCGGTAATCTTCGGATACAAACTGCGCAAACGGTCTGCAAATCCCTGATAATAGTTTTCTGTCACTATGGCCAAGTGTGACAATTTTTGAGGTGTTAAAGATAATCCAGGATAATCTTCTGCTACTGAAATCCTTTTTATATTGGTACCTTCAAGGCTCTTGATGATTTCTTGGCATGGGATTTCTTGCAAAAAAGCCTCATAATTAGCTTCACAAGGGATAAATTGCCCTTTTTTTATCTCTTCTTGAAGTCGGGCAACTTTTTCGGATTGCAAGCGCAAAGAATCATGGCTTTTTTTTAGTTTCCCCGTCAAGGCTGCCTGTTGCATCCTATGAGAGTGACGTTCGGTTTCCAATAGTTTCTCGGTTTCTTCCTGCTGTATCTTCATTTTTTTTTGGCGTTTTGTATTCACAAAATAAAGAAAAGAAACTACCGAAATAATACTTATCAATAATACTATTGCCTTGTTTGCGGTTTTATAAATTCTCTTCATTCTATCTTGATATTCAACTTCCGATTCTTTTTGCATATAATCATTACAACGCTCTGTCAATTGTGATTTAATAATGCCCTTATTTTCATCTTGTGTGGCAAAGGGTACTAAAAAATCAGCATATTCAAATATTTCAGAGTCTCTATTTTGTACTTTGCAGATTTCCACTAACCATTCCGCAGCTTGTTTCTTTGCACCAACATTCTGCGACTCATGAAACACTTTACTCAGATAGATATACGCAGAATCATATTGGTTTTCATGATAATAGATTTCGCCAATAATTGTGCACCGAGATAAAGTCTCTGTTTGAGACTCTGATTGACACATTGTTGCCTGCAATTGATTCACAGAAGTCAAAGATGACTCTCCCATATAATAGGCAAGAAAAGCAAGGTGTGTAACTAAATCCCTGTATGTCAAATTGTTTGTATCCGACAATAAATCCATACCTTTATTGTAATAACAATAAGCACTATCTAATTGCCCCATCATGTCATAATGCGAGCCTATTTCTTCTAGCATTCTTGCCATTTGACGAGACGATGTATTTATTTGTGTATAATACTCCAAAGCCCTTTTGCTAAAATAAATGGCCTGTTCGTGAAGATAAAGATCGGCAAACAAATCGGTAAGCCGTGTGTATGTAAACGCCATAAACCTAACCTTGTCTCCAACCAGATCCTTCTCCTTGAAGCGGTTTTCCATGGTTTCCAAGGCCTTAATATATTCCTTGCAGGCCGGCACTGCGCTGTCCTGTTCGTAATAGCCCACGCCATTAATGTAATGGGCACGGGCGGCCAAAAACGCGGTGGTTGGTGGCACGTTGTTGGCGGATGCATCAAAATACGTCACCGCCTGCTGCAACTGGGCGCGGTTTTCCTGCGGTTCGTAATTCTTGTACAGCAATTCGGCCAGCAAAAGGTTGGCATAATGGCGGTCGTATTCCGCTGTGCAACAGGTGTCGAGACAGGGCAGCAGAAGCATCAGCGCGCTATCAGGCCGCTGCCACATCAGGCTGTCGATGGCGGATAGTTCAGGTGCGGCGGCAGTGCCATGGTGCGTCTCTACGGGATTGCCGTCGGGTCGGGTACAGGCCACCATGACGATGAAAAACACTATTCCTATGTAACGATGCGGTTTCATCGGGGCAAAAATAGGAAAAAACTTCTGTTTTTGCCATGAAAAACGAGGCTATTTCCCCAGCAAGTCATTAATAACCACAGAAGCGCAAAAAATGCCAAAAGTGGCAGGCAAATAGGAAATGGTGCCCACGTTGGAGACCTTGTTTTGCTCCTCGACACCCTCGGTGACGATGGCCGACGCATCGACAGGCTCGGGCGAAAAAACGACCTTGATGCCCTCGAAAACACCCAAACGGTGCAGTCGTTTACGAATGTAAAACGCTAACCTGCAATGGTTTGACTTCGCGATGTCGGCGATTTCGATCTTTTCGGGGTGGAACTTGCCGCCCGCGCCCATGCTGCTGACGATGCGCTGGTTGTTCATCTTGGCGTAGTAGAGCAGAAACACCTTGGGTGCCACCGTGTCGATAGCATCCACCACATAGTCAAAGGGTTGCGCCATCAGGTCGATGATGGCTTGGTCTTTCAGGTATTGGTGAAGGACGGTCAGCTCGATGTCGGGGTTGATGTCGCGGAGGCGGTCGGCCATCACCTCGGCTTTCGGTCGGCCAAGGGTGCTCTCCAAGGCCAAAAGCTGGCGGTTGCGGTTGGTGACGTTGACCACGTCGCCATCCACGATGGTCATGCGTCCGATGCCTGCACGAGCCAATTGTTCGGCGGCGTATGCACCCACGCCACCCAGACCCACCACAAGCACATGCTTGGATTTCAGGGTGTTGATGCCGTCATCGCCGATCAGCAGGCGGGTTCTGTCTTGCCAGTGTTCCATAGTTTTTTTATTGACACGGGATAGCGAGACACGGGACAATCCTCGGCCTCTTGCCGTCATAGCGGACTTGATCCGCTATCTCCCAAACGCAAAGACTAATCCCTTTCGCACGGGAGATTGCGGGTCTGTGCCCGCAATGACGGTTTAGGATCATAGTAGTGATTCCCAGTCTCATTTCTCAATCCCAAACAATCGTGCAAAATTAGCAAAGATTTGCACTCTCAACACATTTGTGTCCATTTCCAATAAATTTGCCGCTGTATCATAAATCGTTTCGATGCCGACTTCTGCCATATCAGTCTCCAAGAAAAGCAAATCCAACGGTATGTTTTTCAGTGATTTGGAAATTTTTCTCTCCGAATGCAGCAAGCTCTCACCGGCCGAAAGATACAACCCATATGCAGTCAATTGCCGGATGTCTTGCTCCGTCCCGTTGAAGCCGTGCAGAATCCAAGGCTGCCTGGCTTTGTGTTTTTTGCGCAAGGCAAGAATCTCGTTGTGGCTTTTCACAACGTGCAGAATCATCGGTTTTTTGAGGTTTTCCGAAAGTGCGATTTGCCGTTCGAGAACCTTTGTTTGGCGCTCAAAACCAGCGTGAAACTTGTCCAAACCCGCCTCGCCGAGGGCAACGGCATTAGGTGCTTGCAGCCGTTCTTTCAGGAGTTGTATCGCATTTTCCTCTTGAAAATCAGGTGATTCCGTTTCCCATGGATGGATGCCATAGCTGAACAGACCTTCTTCGGGGCAAGGTTGTTTTAGGTCGAGATTGGCTATTTGGAGCAGGCCACCATGCGTTTTTGACCTGTGGGTGTGTATGTCGATGAGCTTTGGAAGCATTATGATAGGTTTCCCCTGCTCAAACGTCAAACTTGAACTCGGCATCAAACCAGCCGGTGTCTTCCTTTAGTAAATCGTATTCTTCGCCCGTGAGGTGGTCCACGACGTGTACGGTGCCTTTGATGTCGTCGTAAGTGAATGTAAACTGGGAGTTTACGTCGTCTTTGGGTACGTCCATTTCAGATGTTGTCATTGGTTTTGTGGCGGCAAATATACTACTTTTTTCCAAATCGGTTCGAGGATTCTATTCCTTGATGAATTTGCGGCGGAGTGTTGTGCCGTCTTTGGACGATGTCTTGATGACGTAAATCCCTGTAGGCAAACGGGAAACGTCAATCTGTAGGGTTCTGGCGACGAGGCTGCCCGAAGAGACGGTCTGCCCCAACAGGTTGGTGATTTGGTAGGTGGTTCCGGTCGGTGGAGGCGTTGCATCCAACGTCTGTACAATGAGGATGCCTTGGGTCGGATTGGGATAAATGTTCCATTGGCTTTCAGCGGTTTCTTGCAGGAAGGTCAAGTCGTGGCCGACGGTCCAGTTTTCGGGAAGGCTGTTGTCCAAGTCAAGGTCGATGAGTTCGAGGTAGCCCCCGTTGCCGTCGGCTTCGGTCGGCCAAGGCAACGAGTCGGTGTAATGGACCTCGTCGATGATGTTGCCCCAAGCGTCGGCAAGGACGAGGTTCTGCGCCTTGTTGGACAGGTTGCGCGTATATTGCCCGAAAGCCTTGGTGTTGTAGAAATCACTGAAAGCCATTGAGTCGGAGCAAAGCACCAAAGCCTCGTTCGGCCCGATTTTCGCGTTGGCGGGAAACCTGTAGCTGATGCCCAACTCGCGGAAATAGAAGCCTGTCAGGTCCACTTCCTCGTCGCCGTTGTTGCTTATTTCGATGAACTCGAGGCGGTCGCCGCCAACGCCCCAATGGTCTTGCGGGTGGTAGTTGATCTTCGAAATGACCAATGGTGGCAGCTCCACGTCAGAGCAAGCTTCGCACGAGCCGACATTCGCATTAAGCCAATCGATGCGCAGCTGAATCCATTCTTTCATTTCGTTGAGGTAACTCTCGTGCTGCGGCATGTTGTTCCAGCGTTGGTTGTCGCGCCCGACGGCCTCGGCAATCAAGGTGTCGATTTCGTCGATGCGGCTTGAAATGCGGTCGTAGTCAAAGGGCATCCCGTTTTCGGACAGTTCAAGCCAACGTTTGGCCAAATGGCAGCGGAACAGAAACGTGTTGAACAAGTCTTTCCAGAAACGCGGCCCTGTGTTGTCGCCGTTGTCAAACTGCCACACGTCGTAGCCGCTGCGGTCGCCGAAGGCGTCGTAACCGAAGGCGAGGTTGTAGTCCCAGATGGGGCCTGCCCGCAGTTTGCCGTCTCGGTCCTTGTGGAAAAAGGTGCTTAAGTGGTAAACGTCAACGTTGGAGGTGAATTCGGCCATCATCATGAAGTCGATAAAGGTCGGGATGTCAATGACCGAAGGGATGCCAGATGTGACGTTGGCGTTGTGGTTGTGTGCCACCTCCTCAAGGCTGAGAAACACGTTGTGGATGTAGTCGGCTTGCGTTTCGGTGATGTGGTCGTGCTTGGGATAATGATGGATGAATTCGGTATAGATGGGCCAGCTCCAATAGTAGAGATAGGTCAGCATTTGCCAGGCCAGGGGGTCGTTGTCGGAGCGGTTGGCCTGCACGATGTAACCGCCGGTCACCTCGGGCGGTTGGTTGCAAGTCGTGTCCATCTTTTCGATGTTGACGCGTCCCTTGTCGGGCTTGATTTTCTCCATGAAGACATACAGGCCCCTATAGTCGCCGTTGAGGATCAGTTCGCAATACTGGCATCGCGAGGCGTATTGTCCTATTTGGTTCGACAGCTCATAGGCCATCACGTCGCGCATCCCCGTTTGGTCAAAAGCCAACGAATTGAGGATCCAGTCGTTCTCCTTGGGCATACCCAAAACGCTGACGTTGTTGTGGCTGACGTCATCGGCTTGGAGCGTGGTCAGGCTGTAAGGCTTCTTGTCGGAGGCCATTTGTGAGGAATAGCCACGTCGCTCGATTCCAATGCGACCATTGTAGTTGAGGAATTGCGGAGAGGTGGTGTCGGCCAGGAAGTTGCGAGAGCCATCCTCGTGCCAAATGATTTTCATTGTGGCCAGCACCTTCGGCTCGTCGGGAATCGGCGCACCGCCGTCGGTCTCGATGACGACGATGGGCAGGTTGCTGTCGGTGAGGATTTGTGCCTGCGCCGCCAAAGCGGAAACCATGAGCGCCAATATGGCAACAAAAGTCTTTTTCATAGATGGTTTTGGATTAAAATGCCTGTCACCGCTTTCGTCGGCCATTTCGGCCTTCCACGATCTTGGAGAACTTGTTCTTCGATTTCTTCATTGTACCCAGCCGCGTCACAGTTCCGGCCTTGGGTCCTTTCAGGCTGAGGATGTGGGAGCGGGCGGCCACAAAACCGGTCTCGTCGCTGTCGTCGATTTTGCCAAACTTGTTCTTCTTCGAGGCAAAGACGATGACGTTGTCGATGTACCAACTGTTGACGTATGAACCCAAACCGCTGAAATAAAGGCAAAACTGCGGCGTTTTGCTCGACCATTCCTCCATGTCGAAGGTGAGCAGGTATTGGCTTTGCTCGATGCTTCCCGTCAAGGTGTCTTCCCAGATGCTCTCCCACGTCTCGCCGTCATGCGAGATGCCAATGCCAATCTGGGCGTTCAGTTCGCCTTGCGTAGCCTCGAAGCAGTGGTTGAACTGGAAGTTGATGAAGTCGTACTTGCCAAGCTCCACGACGGGTGTCACCAAGCGCGTGGTGCCCTCGAAGTTGAAGTCGGGGTACATCTGCACCTCGCGCGACTTGCCGCCCGCATAGTTGGTGTTGGAGAGATACCACACGGCCCACTCGTCGCCTTTCACGTCCCAGCCTTCCTCCAGCCATGGGTTGAAAAAGCCTTCGCACAAGACCACGTCGCCTTGTTGCGCCATTATCGGCAAGGCAAAGAAAACCAAAAGGATGGATGACCAAATACGTTTCATGCCGCAAAGGTATGAATTGTTTTTGGATAATCAACGCGTTTCCTGTTTCTTTTCGCGCTGGAAGAGGTAGAGGATGACTATGATCAGGAAAACGGAGACTGGTACACTGATGAGGATGCGCAGCAGCACCTGCAAGATGAGGCGGAAGCTGAACGACTCAAGGAAAAACAGTGCAAAATGATGCACCAGCACCATGCTAAACGTGTAGCGCAAAAACCACACGCCGCCCAATTGGCCTAAGTTGGGCTCCACCACGTTCTCCAGCTTTTGGTGCCCTGACACCAAGCGCAAGATGGCGGGTCGGCAAAAGGCCATCAAGGTGGTGGCACCTGCATGAAGTCCGGGCGTTCCCGTGAAAAGGTCAACGCACAAGCCCAAGCCGAATCCAAGCAGCAACAGCTGCCAATTGGGGATGTTGATGGGGAGCAACAAAATGAAAACCATATAGACGTAGGGATGCACATAGCCGCCCAAACGGATGTGGTTGACCACAAGCACCTGAAGCAGCACGAGGGCGACAAAGCGGATGATATGGATGACGTTTCGGTTCATTGCTTGTTGAAGTTGGCTCGGAGCGAGTCAAGCTCGGCCTTGTAAAGGTTCTTGATGACATAAACGTGCCGCAGCGTGGCGAAATCGGTGGCGAACCTGATTTTGGCCTTGTTGAGCGCATCGCTCGAGACGGCCAAGGGGTCTTCCACCGTGCCCACCATCATGTCCTCCGGGAAGATGAAGGAATAGGAGCTGGTGAGGACAGTGTCGCCTTTGTGAAGCTCTACGTGGGTGGGAATGTCCTCCACCATGCCGTAGCGGTAGTTGTTGGTGTTCCAGCGCAGGCTGGCTAACTGTTGGCTGTTCTTGAAACGCACCCCGACGAACGACTTGCTGTGGAGCAGGCTGAGTACCGAGGCGTAGTGCTTGCTGACATCGGTCACCACGCCGACGATGCCTTCCGGCGAGACCACGCCCATGTCGCGCTCGATGCCATCGACCCAACCTTTGTTGATGAGGATGAAGTTGTTGGCCTGGTTGATGCTGTTGTTGACAACCCGCGCGGGAATGTATTCGTAAACGGTGTCGCGTTCCACGGTCGTATAGGCAAGGGCCGCCGTATCGATGATGACAGAAAGCTGCTTCCTAAGCAGGGCGTTCTCCTCGGCCAATTGTTCGTTGGTCTTGCCCAAATGGAAATAACCACCTACGTCGCTGCCCCATTTGTAGATGGTGCCTATTACCTCGTTGGTGCTGCTGACCAAGCTGTTGCGGTGAAATCTCTGGCTGCGTGCAAGCAACAAGACGGAAATCACTTCGAGGATGATGAACAAGATGACGAAGTGGTGTTTGAGGATGAAGCGCCGAAGGTTGTACATAGTTGTTTTAATGCAGAATGCAGAATGTTGTGGCTGCAACACAATTCAGCATTCAGCATTCATAATTCTTCATTTATTTGATCAGGAACGTAAAGCGGTCGAAGTTCTTCAAGGCGATGCCGGTGCCACGGGCGACGGCACGCAACGGGTCGTCGGCCACGTGGATAGGCAACTTGGTCTTGGCGTTGAGGCGCTTGTCGAGGCCACGCAGCAAGGCGCCACCGCCGGTGAGGTAGATGCCCGTGCGGTAGATGTCGGCCGAAAGCTCGGGCGGCGTCTGTTCGAGGGCATTCAGCACGGCGGTCTCGATCTTCATCACGCTCTTGTCGAGGCAATGCGCGATTTCGGCGTAGTTCACCTTGATTTCCTTCGGGATGCCGGTGAGCATGTCGCGACCCTGCACGGCGTAGTCGTCGGGCGGATTGTCGAGTTGCGGGATGGCCGCGCCGACCTCGATCTTGATACGTTCGGCGGTGCGCTCGCCCACGATGATGTTGTGCTGCTTGCGCATGTATTCTTCGATGTCGGCGGTGAAGTCGTCGCCAGCGATGCGGATGGACTTGTTGTTGACGATGCCGCCCAGGGCGATGACGGCGATTTCGGAGGTGCCGCCGCCGATGTCGATAATCATGTTGCCCGTCGGCTCCAGCACGTCGATGCCGATACCGATGGCCGCTGCCATGGGCTCGTGGATCAGGCGCACTTCCTTGGCGCCAGCCTGCTCAGCCGAGTCTTTCACGGCGCGTTCCTCCACCTCGGTGATGCCCGAAGGGATGCAGATGACCATCTTCAGGCTGGGCGGAAACAGCGTGTTCTTGAACTGGATCATCTTGATCATCTCGCGCATCATGTACTCGGCGGCCTGGAAGTCGGCGATGACACCGTCGCGCAATGGGCGGATGGTCTTTATGTTCTCGTGCGTCTTGCCGTGCATCATCATGGCACGCTTGCCGACGGCGATGATTTTCTTCGTGTCGCGCTGCAAGGCGACGATGGAGGGCTCGTCAACGACCACCTTGTCGTTGTATATGATGATCGTATTGGCCGTGCCAAGGTCAATGGCGATTTCTTTGTTGAGGAATGAAAAAGCTCCCATTTTCTTCAGTTGTTAGTTGTCAGTTGTTCAGTTGTCAGTTAATCAATGTCTAAAATGCCTAAAACCAGTAAATACCATGCTGATTCCGTGTTCGTTGCAGCAGTCGATGGACTCTTGGTCGCGGACGGAGCCGCCAGGTTGCACGATGGCCGTGATGCCGGCTTCGTGGGCCAGCTCCACACAGTCCTTGAACGGGAAGAAGGCATCGGAGGCGAGCACCGCGCCTTTCAAGTCAAAGTTAAACGACTTGGCCTTCTCTATGGCTTGGCGCAAGGCATCCACGCGCGAAGTCTGCCCAATGCCCGAGGCGTAGAGCTGCCCGCCCTTGGCCAAGACGATGGCGTTGGAGCGGCTGTGCTTCACGATCTTGTTGGCGAAGACCATGTCCGCAATCTCCGATTCCGTCGGGGCTTTCGTGGTGATGACCTTGAAGTCGGCGGCAGTTTCGGTGTGAAGGTCGCGGTCTTGCACGAGGTAGCCGTTCAGGGCGGTCTTCACCGTCACGGGTTTGTATTGGTCGGCCTTCAGGCGCAGCACCACGCGGTTCTTCTTCGAGAAGAGCAGGTCGAGCACGCCGTCTTCGTATTTTGGAGCCACGATGACCTCGATGAAGAGCTTGTTGATCTCCTCGGCGGCTTCAAGGTCGATGGGGCGGTTGCAGACGAGCACACCACCAAAGGCCGAGACGGGGTCGCCGGCCAAGGCAGCCAGATAAGCCTCCTTGACGGTCGGGCGACAGGCCAAGCCGCAGGGGTTGTTGTGCTTTAGGATGGCGAAAGTCGGCTCCGTGAACTCGCGGATGAGGTTAAGGCACGCGTCGAGGTCGAGCAGGTTGTTGTACGACAGCTCCTTGCCGTGCAGCTTCTCAAACATCGCGTCGAGGTCGCCGTAGAAGGTGCCTTTTTGGTGCGGGTTTTCGCCGTAGCGCAGCGTCGTGCCTTCGTCTTCGGTGAGGCGCAACGGCTTGCTTTCGTCGTCCTTCACGAACCAATTCATGATGGCGCTGTCGTAGTGCGAGCTTACGCCGAAGGCATAAGCAGCAAAGCGGCGACGGTCGTCGATGGAGGATTCTCCATGCTGGTTTTCAAGCAGTTGAATCAGTTCGCCGTAGTATTTCTGCGAAGGCACGATAAGTACGTCGTTGAAGTTCTTCGCGCCGGCGCGGATGAGCGAGATGCCGCCAATGTCGATTTTCTCGATAATTTGTGCAGCGTCTTCGGTCTTGGCCACGGTTTCCTCGAAGGGATAGAGGTCGACGATGACGAGGTCGAAGGGCGGGATGTCGTAGTCCTGCATTTCCTTTTGGTCGGAAGGCAGGTTGGTGCGGCCTAAGATGCCGCCGAACACTTTGGGGTGCAAGGTCTTCACGCGCCCGCCGAGGATGGACGGGTAGCCCGTGAGCGATTCGACAGTTTTCACAGTCGGGTCGAGCGGACGGATGAAGTCATAAGTGCCGCCTGTGGAGTAGATTTGCACTCCGTTTTGCTTCAACAGCCCGACGATGGTGTCAATGCCGTTTTTATAAAACACTGATATTAAAGTAGTTCTAATTTTTTTCAATGGTATGGGATTTTGATGGAATCAAACTGCAAGATTACGAAAAAAACTGAAATCGGTGCAAGACCATGTGCAATTTTTTTGAACAGGGATTTCAACAGTTTTCCTATTTTTGCCCCCATGAAACGGCGCTTTTTCTTAGGACTGCTTTCGTTGTTGGCCTTGGCCGCCTGCCACAGCCCGCAGCGCGAGGCTCGGCTTATGGTGCGCCGCGCCGAAAGGTTGGCCGACACCCTGCCCGACAGCACCGCACGCTTGATTGACAGCGTGTTGCGTATGCCCGTCTATTTCGGCGAGAAGCGCCGCATGGACATGGCGCTCTTGCAGGCCGAAGCCCTCTTGGGCGACCGAGGGCAGGAAATACCACCCCTGATGGACGACGATTTCTTTGACGACAAGCCCTTCTTCTCCACCAGCCCCGAGCTGGAGAGCGCCGCCGACTACTACGCCAAGAAAAAACAATACACCAAGGCCGCCCATGCAGCACTCTACAGCGGCTTCGTGCAGCAGCACTACGGCGAGAAAGCCGCTGCCATGCAGTTATTCAAGGAAGCTGAACATTATGGGAAACTGGCTGGAGACAGTCTCACCATGGCTAGAGCAGAGTATAAGATGGGGAAAATGCTATACTATGATGGATTAGTACGAGATGTTATCACTATTTTGAAGGATTCGGAACGACATTTTGACAACCGCTTTGCTGAAAAGGCTTTGGTACAGAACTTAATAGGTGCTTGTCATTTACTTCAAGGAGACTTTGCCAGTACTGGGTTTTACCTGCAACAAAGCTTGATGAATGCCGAAATAGGATATTCAAATAAGGTGATAAACAAAGCCTTGAACAATTATGCCGTGGCTTATCAATTACAAGGTGAATATGCCCGAGCCATTAAATGTCTCAAGCAAATTGCTGACAAACATAATTCTGACAATTCAGAATTGTTGTTGTACATAAATCTAGGCAATGTGTACATGGAATCCCAGAAAATGGATTCTGCCTCCTTGTATTACAAACTCGTTGATTCCCTTTTGCCTACAGCTAAAACAAAAATTGAAACACAATTGGCAGCTTACGATGCTTTGTCCAAGTTTGCAAAAAGACAAAACAATGACTCCTTAGCGTTTCTGTATTGCAGCAATCACGAGAATGTGTTATATACAATCATGCAACGACGGCAGGAACAAAGCATATACCGCATACAACAACAATATGACTATGAGAACCTTCAGAACATCCTGAATAGAAAAATCATTACGAGGCATAGGATTATTCTGATCATCAGCATACTGCTGTTTGTGTCAGCGGTCCTTATTATAATCCTGCAATTCCGACACAGGCAAATGCGTGAAGCCGAAACGGAAATGAAAAGGCAAATCGACAGCCTGAAAAGCGACCTTCGGGAATCGGTCAAGGCTACCTATTTGGAACACGAACTCTCTTCTCGTCTCCGTTTGATCGTTTTAGCCTGCCGCACACAGAAAGAGGCCTATGATCCTAAACACGAGTGGACACCCATTGTCAACCGCTTGACGAACGGGAAAAAATCCGCCTTCGAAGCGGTTGCGGTAGAAATGGAAAAGGTGTATCCTAATCTATATGCCGCTTTGCGACAAAAATATCCCGACCTGAACGAAACGGAAACAAAGGTCTGCCTACTTTCATTCTCCGACCTTTCCAATACGGAAATGGCCGATATTCTGGGAATAAGCAAACATACCGTTGACAAAAACCGAAGCAAGTTGCGTGACAAACTGAACCTGAAGCCCGAAAGAATGAAGGAGCAATTGCACAAGATGCTTTCCAATTGACGGTTGTCTCCGTCCGTTTTTTTGCCCTCTCAAAAGGCGTTTCTGGCCGCTTTTTTGAATCGAACATTCGTATCCAAGCAAAAAAACAATAGTACCTTTGGTTTTATTTTTGATTGATTTCCAATAATTTGCATTTTTTGATGCAAAAAAAAGTTGTACTTAATCAAATCTGGGTTGTACATTGACGAGCAGGAAGGCTTGCCACTGTACTTTTGCACCATGAAACGTTTCATCAATCTATTGTAAAACCAACAAAAAATAGTGACAAAATGAAGAAAAAAGCATTTGTTCTCGCAGGCCTCTGTGCCATCAGCCTCTGCACTTGGGAAGCCCAAGCCGCAAACATCTCACGCAATTCCATTATTAATATGGAAGACAACGTTCCTACTGGATATGAGGTCATCGTATTGCAAGGTAGACTTGATGTCGGTACAAACCCTAACGCCGTTGTAGCGGGTGTCAATGACAACTCTGTCTACATCCACTTCAACCAGAGTTTCGGTAATGTCAGCATTTCCATCTACAATGCCATGGGCAACATGGTTTACAACACCGTGTCGAACACCGCTGTTCAACAAACGGTCATCATCCCCTTCTCCAACCTGGCCAGCGGTACCTACACCGTAGTGCTCACCAACGCCAATGGATACGCCGAAGGCGATTTCGAAAGAAACTAAACACGAAGACGGCATGACTTCCCTTTTCCTCATATCAGCCTTGCTGTTGGCTCTCGCCGTGCTCCGTGGCAGTGCAGGGCGCAGGGCGGCTCGTGGTGCCTTATGGGGAAATGCCATGCCGAACAGTACGATCATGCTGCCAACAAACCATGCCTTTTCGGGCGGCGGCTCGGGCAGGAGGCCGCCGTCCCCCACCTTGCAAACGTTGGGGAAGAACCGCTTCACCTATTGCCGCCCTTGCCGTCGTTCCTGTGCGCCGTCGGCGGGGGCAAGGCCAAAGGCAGGCTGCGGGGCATTGCCCCGCAAGGCACGACGATGGTTAGGTGGCTCGTTGTGCCGCATGGGAAAGTCCACCATAAACTATAAAACAACATTTTAAAAATTGAACAACAATGAAAACCAACAACAGATTCATCGTGGCCATCGTTTTGGTG
>JAFSJF010000083.1 GCA_017439405.1 Bacteroidales bacterium | reverse complement strand
CTATACTGATTATGTCAACATGCCCTTTATTCCGAAAATGGTAGGTCTGAACCAGGGCGGCGAGTTGATGCAATGCTACAAATACACCAACATTGACGGCGAAGGCACATTGCAGTTTCCCGTCACCTTCAACGGCACCACCACCGACAACTTGGTCGAGGCGCTCAATTTGTGGATAGCCGAACAGGAGCATCCCGAGCTTTACAGGACATGGACAATGGTCACCGACACGGTGCCCGTGTTTGGCGATTATTACATTGGCCTCGCTGAAAACGAAACCCCGGCAAACAAGGTGAAAGTTTATCCCAATCCGGCCTCTGGCCATGTTTCCATCCAGGGCGCGGAAGCCACCGAGGTGAAGGTCTACAACACCTTGGGCCAATGCGTGAAAACCGTCCAAAACACCAATGAAATCAGCTTGGAAGGCCTGCCGCAGGGCGTCTACCTGCTGCGCATCACCACGAAGGACGGCATGGTGTTTTCGGACAAGGTGGTGAAAAACTGAACGCATGGGCTTGTAGGGCTGTCACACCGTGGCAGCCGCCGGAAACGTAACGCGGCTGCCGTGGTACGACAGCCCTACATGATGCGGGTCACCACGAAAGACGGCAAGGTGTTTTCGGAGAAGGTCGTCAAGGAATGACGTTCAAAACTATTTTTTCTATTTTATAATCCGCTGAAAACAAATCAGATACAGCGAACAACAAAATTTATTTTCGTTTTCCATTCAAACGCATTGGATTTTTCCTTATCTTTACTGATTCAAAATTGCGCAAATGGAAACGCGGTGGATTTTACATGAACAGGTTGATAATCATCAAGTTGATGAATTATCCAAGGTACTCGGCATCGACCAACACCTTGCCACTTTGCTTGTCCAACGCGGAATTACGAACTACGAAGAGGCCAAAACCTTCTTCCGTCCTTCCCTCGACCAGCTCCACGACCCCTTCCTGATGACCGACATGGACAAGGCCGTCAATCGCGTGCTTCGCGCCATCAACGAAGGTGAGAAAGTGTTGGTTTACGGCGACTACGACGTGGACGGCACCACCGCAGTGGCCTTGGTCTATACCTACCTCAAGCCCTTCTTCAAGAAAAAGAAGATAGAGTTCTATATACCAGACCGTTACCAAGAGGGATACGGCATCTCGCACAAGGGCATCGACTATGCGGCGAAGAACGGCTTCAAGCTGGTCATCGCCTTAGACTGCGGCATCAAGGCCGTGGAACGCATCGAATACGCCAATTCGAAGGGTGTCGATTTCATCATCTGCGACCACCACCGCGCCGGCGACGTGATTCCGGCAGCCGTGGCCGTCCTCGACGCGAAACGCCCCGACTGCCACTATCCTTACGACGAGCTTTCGGGCTGCGGCGTGGGCTTCAAGCTCATCACCGCCCTTTCGATGAAGGGTTTGGGCACCATCGAACAAGTCTATGACTTGCTTGACTTGCTTGCCGTGAGCATTGCCGCCGACATCGTCCCGATTACGGGCGAGAACCGCGTTTTGGCCTATTACGGCCTAAAACGCCTCAACAAAGACCCGCGTCCGGGCATCGAGGCCATCCTGCAACATGCCAACATCTACCGCCGTGAGGAAGACCAGATGGAAGAAAGCGAAAACGCTCTAACAAGAGAACTGAATATCAGCGACTTGGTATTTCTCATCGGGCCACGCATCAACGCCGCCGGACGCATCGACAAGGCTGCCGACTCGGTGCGGCTACTCATCGCCGAGAAGAAAGAACACGCCGAAAAACTGGCCGCTTCCATCAACGACCTGAACGACATGCGCCGCGAGTTCGACAACCGCATCACCGAGGAAGCCCTTGGCATGATTGCCGACGACCCCCAACTGCGCGACGCCAAGAGCACCGTGGTCTTCAACGAACACTGGCACAAGGGTGTCATCGGCATCGTGGCCTCGCGCCTCACTGACTATTACTACCGTCCCACCATCGTGCTGACGATGGCCAACGGCCTCATCACAGGATCGGCACGCTCCATCAAGAGCTTCGACATCTATGATGCCATCGACAATTGCGCCGACCTTTTGGAACACTTCGGCGGACACAAATATGCCGCCGGACTGTCGATGAAGCCTGAAAACCTGCCCGAATTTCAACAGCGGTTTGAGGCCTACGTCAGCGAACACCTTGTGGAAGAGGATTTTGTGCCCGAACTTGAAGTCGACCTGAAAATCAACTTCCGCGACATCACGCCCAAGTTCATGCGCATCCTCGAACAGTTCGCTCCCTTCGGACCAGGCAACATGTCTCCCATTTTCTGGACAGACAATGTCATCGACGCTGGAGGCTCGCGGCCCGTGGGCGGTCTCCGTCACCTGAAACTGACCATGGCACAGTTGGGCGACCAAGAACTTGGAATTGCGCCGCTTGCGGGCATCGCTTTCCAAAAAGGCGACCTCTACGACCGCGTTCACGATGGCGAGCCGTTTAGCATCTGCTATCACTTGGAATACAACACATGGCAAGGCAAGACCAATCTTCAGCTCAACGTCAAAGACATCAAGTTTGCTGAAGACCTTTAAATAAGTATTAGGACACGAGACTGCGAGACTCGGACGATTTAATCCCCCTTACAGGGGGAGTGTCCCGCTTCAAAAATCAAAACACCATCACCGCGCCGCCACCCTTGGCGAGATGCAACTTCACCTTGTTGCCCATCACCTGGATTTGTTCGGCCACATAGTCCTTGGCCACGCGATTGGCGTTGGTCCCGTCGCGGAAAATGCGCCCCGACTTGGCCCCGAAATTGGGCAACACGGAGAGGTCGATGACCAAGTCACGCTCGTCCCAATTGGTTATGGCACCCACATACCAGCGATAACCTTTCCTGCGTGCAATGACCAAATACTCGCCGACTTTGCCGTCCAAGACGACGGTTTCGTCCCAAACAGTGGGCACAGAGGCGATGAACTGGGTGCATTCGTCCTCGTTGAGGTAGTTGCTCGGGCTGTCGCAAAGCATGTTGAACGGCGACTCAAAAATCACGTATTCAGCGAGTTGACGACAGCGTGTGCCTTGACTCATCGGCTCGGTATAGACGGCTGCGAAGTTGTTCTTGTTGGCGTTGCGCATCGCGCCTTGGGTGTAGTCCATCGGGCCGGCCACCATGCGGATGAAAGGGATGGTGACTTCGTTGGTGACGAGGTCGCTCTGGTTGTCCCACTTGGCCTGTTCGAGGCCGTAAACGCCTTCGTGGTTCAGCACATTGGGCCAAGTGCGGTGCAGACCTGTGGGCTTGTAGGCACCGTGAAAGTCAACGAAAAGCTGATGGCGGGCGGCAGTTTCGGCCATGCGGTAGTAAAAGTCCACAATCATCTGGTCGTCGCCGTCCATGAAATCGACCTTGAAGCCGCGCACGCCCATGTCGGAATAATGCTGGCAGACATGCTCCATATCCTTGTCGATGGCGGCATAGCCCACCCAAAGCACAATGCCCACGTTGCGGTCGAGGCCATAGCGGATAAGTTCCTCCAAGTCGATTTCAGGCACCACTTGGAAGAGGTCGGCCTGCTTGTTGACGGCCCAACCTTCATCGAGAATGACGTATTCGATGCCGTATTGCGAGGCGAAGTCGATGTAATATTTATAGGTGTCGTTGTTGATGCCCGCCTTGAAGTCGACGCCATAGATGTTCCAAGCGTTCCACCAGTCCCAAGCCACCTTGCCGGGTTGGATCCACGAATCGTCCTCGATGCGCGAAGGTGAGGCCAAAAGATAAACCAAGTCGCTGTCGGCCAGCTCTTTGTCATTTTCGGAAATGACGATGCAACGCCATGGGAAGGCGCGTTTGCCATCGACCTTGGCGATATAGCTTTCGCGCTCTTTCACAAGCCATTGCAGGTTGTTGTGGCCGCCTTGCTCGCGGGTCTTGGGGTAGCCTGCGTGCATTGCGGAAAGGCCGTTTTCACCGTCGGGGTTGTAGAGATACAAACCAGGGAAGTCCTCCAAATCGGCCTCGGTGATGACGGCTTTCTTGCCATCCTTCAGTTCGACCAAAAGGGGCAAAAAGGCTAATTTTTCGGGATCCATTTGGCTAAGATTGGTATGGGTGTAGGTGTTCTCAAACGAGTTGTAGAACTGCTGGCTGATGAGGTCGCCCTCTTGTCCGGCACGGCGCAAGACGTATGGGATAAGTGCATGATAATCATTGTCAAAATTAAAATTTGTGGTCTCACGAATCACCTTGAAAGGCTTTTTGAAATCGGTCTGAAAGCGATAGGCAACGCCTTCGTTATAGGCGCGGAAAATCACCTTATAATTCCCTTTAAAACTGAGTGTCAGTTCATTATATTGGTCTTGAATTTCGGCTCTCTTATAAAAAGGAGCCTTGACGGTTTGATTCACGGATTTGGTCTTGGCAGAAGTGATGGACGGCTTGGAGGAAACCCCTAATACGGGGCATCCTACGCCTCCATCGTCAATCATCATGGCTATATCCGACTTGTCCAAGACGACGGTTTCCTCATGTTTTACGGAATAGCGCAAGCAATATTGCTTTAATTTGCTATAGGGCGTGGTTTGAGAGTTTAGCAGGAGAATCTCCTCGGATTCTTCCTCCCAAACCGTAACGGAGATTTTCCCATCGGGCGATTGCAGGGTGTATTGCTTTTGGGCGAAGGCGCTCACGCAAAGCAGCAAGAGCGCAGAGAGAAGTGTTTTTTTCATGCTGGTAAAGATTTGTGCAGGCAAAAATAGTAAAAAGATGAATTGTTCCCGAAAAAGATCGCCAAAAATCAATTCCTCCAAAAACTGCGCGAAAACAAGGTGATGAGCGAGAACAGCTCAACCCTGCCTAAGAGCATCAATAGCATGAGCACCCATTTGGTGCCGAGCGGGAACAAGACATAGGAACCGCCTGGTCCAACGGTTCCGATGCCCGTGCCGACGTTGCTCAAGGTGGCCACTGATGCGCCGATGGCCGTGTTGAAGTCTATGCCGGTGAGAAGCAAGATGATGGCGCCAACAATAAACACCAGAAAATAGATGACAATAAAGGTGATGTTTTTGTAAACCCCGCTGGTCGAGATGGATTTCCCGTTGACCTTCACGGGCAGCACGGCGTTGGGGTGGATGATGCGCTTCAGTTCAAGGAAGGAGTTGTTGAGGAAAATCAGGTGGCGGAAAATCTTGATGCCGCCCGAGGTGGAGCCTGAGCAGGCGCCGATGAACATCAGCAGGAAGAGGATGATGCCCAAGAAAGCAGGCCATTGCGTGTAGTCGCCCACGAAGAAGCCCGTGGTGGTGAAGGTGGAAATGACGCTGAAGAACGACTGGCGGAAAGCGCTGCCGAAGCTCAGGTGACGGGCAAAGAGCAATACCAGCCCGATGCCTATGCCTAAGAACAAGGTATAGAGCAGGAACGTGCGGAACTCCTGGTTTTTCAGGATGGCAAACGACCGCCAACCCAACGAGAGCAGCAGCAGCGAGAAATTGCAGCCCGAAAGCACCATGAACACGCTGACCACGACTTGGGAATAGTTGGAAAACGCGCCGATGTTGCCCGTCCGTGTCGAGAAGCCGCCCGAACTGATGGTGGCTAACGAATGGCAGAGGGCGTCGTAGAAGTCCATGTCTCCCCAATAAAGGAGCAGTGTTTCCAACAGCGTGAAAAACAGATAGATACCCCAAATGCGCCACACGGTGTGCATGATGCGCGGATGCAGTTTGTCGTAGTTCAAGCCATTGATTTCGGCCACGAAGAGCTGCATTCCGCTCATGCCGAGATAAGGCAAAATGGCAATGGTGAACACGATGATGGCCAAACCGCCAATCCATTGCGTCATGCTGCGCCAAAGCAGGATGTCTTTCGGCACGGCCTCGATGCGGGTCAGGATGGTGGCGCCAGTCGTGGTGAACCCCGACAAGGCCTCAAAGAAACCATCGGTGAAGTTGGGCACGCTCTTGCTGAGCAGAAAGGGCATGGCACCAAACAGCGAGAGCGCGAGCCACGACGTGCATACCACGAACACGCCGTCGCGCGAGGTGGTCTTTTCGGTTTTATGGTTGCGCGTTGCGATGAGCAAAATAAACCCCGTGAGCAGCGTGATGAGTGCCGAGAAAGGCATACTGTAGGCGTAAAGCCCATGGTGCAGATAGGTCACAGGAAGCACGGTCAGCATGAAGAAGCCTTCGAGCAACAGCAGGAAGCCTTCAATCCTGAGGACCAATGGGATGTTTATTTTGCTTTTGAACGTCATGGCTTAATGGAACAGCCTTTCAACAGCAGGGATGGCGTTAGGCAAAGCCAACACCACCACTTGGTCGTCGGTCTCGATTTGGAAGTCGTCGGTGGCGATGAAGCTCTCGCCGTCGCGAGTGATGCCGCAGATGATGGCGTCGGTGGGCATGGCGAGCTGGCCGATGGTCTTGCGCGTGACCGCCGATCCGCTTCTGACGTCAAACTCAACGATGTCGGCATCGATGCCGCTCAGGCATTTCAGCGAGGAGACTTTGGCTCCAAGCGTGTATTTCACCATGTAGCTTGCCGCTATCAGCTTCTTGTTGATGATGGAGTCGATGCCGATGTTCTGCGAGATGTCGATGTAGTCGATGTTCTCGACAAGGGCGATGGTTTTCTTCACGCCGAACGACTTGGCTTGCAGGCAAGTGAGGATGTTGGTCTCGGTGTTGTCGGTCACGGCGATGAAAGCGTCCATGTCCTTGATGCCCTCGTCTTCCAACAGGTCGAGGTCGCGGGCGTCGGCGTTCACCACCAAGGCCTCACCAAGGTAGTTGGTCAAGTCCATGCAACGTTCCTTGTTGTTTTCCAACACCTTGATATTCAACTCGTTCTCCAAACGTTTCGCGGTGATTCTTCCCACGCGACCGCCACCCACAATCATCACGTTGTGGATGTTGATTTTCTTCTTGCCGCTCAGCTTGATGATGTCTTTGACGGCGTGCGGCTTGGTGACGACATACACCATGTCGCCCATTTGGAACACGTCGTCGCCCTGAGGCACGAAGGTGTTCTGCCTGCGGTGTATGGCCGCGATGCGGAACTCGATGTGCTCATATTGGTTGATTACCTCATCAACACTCTTGCCGAGGATTTCAGCCTCCGATTCCAATTTCACCATGAAAAGTTGCAACTTGCCGCCCGAGAAGTCGTAAGTCTCCAGCGAGGCGTTTTGTTTCAGCAGCGAGATAATCTCTTGTGCGGCAATGTCTTCGGGCGAGAGTAAACCGTCAATTCCGAGGTCTTGGTACATTCGCCACACTTCCGGACTGAGGTTTTCCATCGTGTTGACGCGGGCGATGACCTTCTTCGCGCCGAGTTTCTTGGCGATGATGCCCGTCAGCAGGTTGATGTGCTCGTCGTGAAGCACGGCAATGACGAGGTCGGCGCGTTTCACGTTGGCGCGTTGCAGCACGGCGGTCGAGGTGGAGTCGCCCGTGATGGTCATCAGGTCGCTGTGCGATTCCATCATTTTCAGCAGTTCCTCGTGCGGGTCCACGATGGTGATGTCGTGGTTGCTGCGCACCAGTGCTTCCGCGAGGTGCATGCCTACTTCTCCGTCTCCGGCTATTACTATGTTCATTTCATTTCAGTTTACAAACCGCAAATGTATATATTTTTCCGAAATCTTCACCAAACATCCGACCAAGTGACCGAAATCACGTGGTTGGCCGACTTCTCGCCGTCCTTGAAGACATTGGCCATGCCGAAGGTGTAGCGCACCTCGACGAACCAGTAGCTGATGGCTGCCGTCAGGCCATAGTCGATGCGGTTGAAGCTGCCTTTCTCCCACGGGATGATGTACTGCTGCTTCCTTTTGCCGTTGACCACGGTCACGTCGTTGCCGCCGATGCAGAACCCGATTTGCGGCCCGATGCGCAGGCGCGGAATCTTCGACTCGTCCTCGTCGTCCTCGTTCCAGCGGCGGAGATAGATGTTGAGCAGCAATGGCACATTGATGTAGTGCGACTTCTCCATGTAGCGGATGGTGTTGCCCGATTCGTCAAGGCCTTTTTTCGAGCTTGTACCCTGGCGGGAATAAACGACATCGATTTCGCCGCCAAGGATGAAACGCTTGGGAATGAGCGCAATGCGCACGCCGCCGGTGAAATCGGTGCGGAAAGTGGTGCTGTCGTTCCCGCTGAGGTTCATGGTGGAGAAAACCGGCCCGACAAGCAGTCCGCCGCCTATCCTTTGGGCCTGAAGCGATGATGCCGCAAAGAGCATGAAAATGAAGAGGACAATGTGGCTTTTGGCTTTCATTTACAACACGATTTTTGCCGAAAAGGCCTTTTCGGCATGGTTGATGACTATCAGATAAGTCCCTTTGGCCCTGCCTTCGAACAAATCACCGATTCCCATGCGTTGTGTGCCTATGGGAAGGTTTCCCAAATCTTTGTTTGTCAACAGCTTGCCATCCAAGGAATAGACGGCGAGCTTCACATTGCTTTGGCTTTCCAAGTCGATTTCGGCATAGCTTGAGGCTGTAATCGGGTTGCCGACGATGCGGAAAAAGCATCCGCTTGGGGCGTTTTCCTCAACGCCGGTTCCCGAGAACTCGTAGGCCCCAAGGTCGATCCCGTTGCCTTTGACGCGGCCGGTTCCGTTCAGGTCGAGGCCGCTGAGGATGGTTACTGGCGTGTCGGTCGAGCCGGCATCGACGCAGGGACTGCCTTCACGAAGGGTGAAGTCTTCGTTTGCCGCATCGGCAAACAGCGGGTCTTCGTCAAGGCAGTTTTCATAAACGGCAATGACCTCGTGGTTTGAGATGTTGTCCAAGCCAAACTGGACCAAACAGTTATGGAATTCGGGTGCATAGTCGTCGTAAGTCCACGACCACATTTGGACGGGTTCGTCAAGCGGGACTTCGTTGGTGTTGCCATAGACGATGCAATTCCACACCAAGGGCGAACTGTGCTGGTAGAAGAAGATGCCGCCGCAATTGACCCCGACGGAATGGTTGCCGACGACGGTGATGTTGCCCACCAAAGGCGACGAGTCGCTGATGGCCAAGCCGCCGCCGAAATGTCCTGAAGTGTTGTTGGCAAAGAGCGAGTTTGTGATGCTGCATTCCCAGTCGTTGCTTCGAATCAGGTAAAGCCCCGCGCCGTTGATGCCGTAGTTGTGCTCGAAGCGGCAGCGGTCGATTCTGACGGCACAGCTGTCCAAGCTCAGTGCCCCGCCAACGGCACTTTGGCCGTTGTTGTGGTGGAAGTTGCTACCCGTGATGTCCACTTCACAATTGAGGAAGCGCAGGCCTCCGCCATACATGGCATAAACTGTATCCAGAAGCGTGTAAGTCAGATTGTTGCAAACGTCACAGTCGTGCATGGCGACTTTCGAATTCACGGCGTTCAGGGCTCCGCCATGCTCGCGCGAGAAGTTGCCGAACAGCTTGCTATGGCCGATTTCCACGTTTTCGCAGTCGAAGATGCGCAAGGCGCCGCCGTCTTGGTCTTTGTCCAAGGCCGCCTTGCCGTATTGGAAACGGCAAAACTCGAACCTTGAATCTCCGGCATTCTCCAATCGGATGCCGTTCCAGCCGCCGCGACCTGTGTTGAAGATGTGGAATCCCGTAGTGTCGGCAACGGTGAAGAGTATGGAGTCGGTTGCGGAGCCGACGGCCTTCAGCTGGGCGTTGTCCTCGACCGCAATCTGATAGAACCCACCGAACAACACCGTGGTTCCTGGCGCGATGCGCAACGAATCCCGTACGAAGACATTACCGACAACCTTGATGGTATCGGCTTCCCAAACGCCTGATTGCAAGCCAGATACATTGACTGTTTGGGCTTGGGCCGCAAAAATGCCAAGCCAAAAGAAAAGCAGAATACCTTTTTTCATGTGTGACTTTTTTTGGGGTTTTGTTGCGCAAAAATAGGAGTTATTTTGGATATTGGGAGCATTTCACCAAATTTCCATAACTTTGCACCCCAAATCAAAGTCGAATACTATGCCAATACCAGTCTTGGGTGCCATCGTGAAGGCCGCCGCAGAAATCAAGAACATACCTGTAGAAATACGCCAGAACCACACCGACCCCATCCGTGCGCAACGCCGCGAACTGCGCAAGCTGCTCACCAAGGCGCAGTTCACCGAGTTCGGGAAGTTCTACCATTTCGACGAAATCCTGCTTTCGGGCAACATCCTCGAAGAGTTCCGCAGGCGCGTGCCCGTGTTCGACTACAACAAGATGCATGACGAATGGTGGCACCTCAACCTTGAAGGCAAGCGCAACATCGCCTGGCCAGGAAAAATCAAGTATTTCGCCCTCAGCTCAGGCACTTCCGAGGCGGCCAGCAAATACATCCCCATCACCAAGGGACTGAACAACAAAATCACGCGGGCGGGCATACGGCAATTGGTTTCAGCCACGCGCTATGACTTCCCCGTCGGGTTCTACAATCGGGGCGTCCTGATGATCGGCGGCAGCACCGACCTGCAATACAACGAACACTACGGCTACTACGCCGGCGACCTCTCGGGCATCTCGGCGGGCAAGATCCCGTCGTGGTTCGAGCGTTTCTACAAGCCCGGACAGAAAATCTCCAAAGTCAAGGACTGGGCCGAGAAGATGGACCTCATGGTGAAGGAAGCCCCCAATTGGGACATCGGCGTCATCGTGGGCGTGCCAGCTTGGGTGCAGATTCTGCTCGAGCGCATCATCAAGGAATACAACCTCAAGACCATCCACGACCTCTGGCCCAACCTGATGGTCTATGTCCACAGCGGCGTGGCTTTCGCGCCTTATGAGAAAAGCTTCGAACGCATCTTCGGCAAGGAGGTGCTTTTCGTGGAAAGCTACTTGGCCTCGGAGGGCTACATCGCCTACCAAGTCGATCTGAAGAAGCGCGTCATGCAGCTCTTGGTCGATAATGGCATCTATTTTGAGTTCGTGCCGTTCAACGATGAGAACTTCGACGAAGACGGCACCATCGTGGCCGAACCCAAGACCTTGCTGCTCGGCGAAGTGCAAGATGGCGTGGACTACGCCATCCTGCTCTCGACCTGCGCCGGAACGTGGCGCTACCTTATCGGCGACACCATCAAGTTCCTCAACACCAAGGACTGCGAAATCGTCATCACGGGGCGCACGAAGCAGTTCCTGAGCATCACGGGCGAGCACCTGTCGCAAGACAACATGACCCGCGCCGTGGAGATGATGGCCGAGGAACTGGGCATCAGCATCACGGAGTTCACCGTGGCCGGCATCCGGCACGGCACGATGTTTGCCCACCATTGGTATCTCGGCTGCGACGAACCGATAGACAAGGAAAAAGCCCTCAAGCTCATCGACGAAAACCTCTGCAGGCTGAACGACGACTACGCCGTTGAGCGCACCCAAGCCATCAAGGAGTTGTTCGTCGATGTGCTGCCCACCAAGTGTTTCTACGAGTTCATGGAGCAGAAGATCGGCAAGTGGGGCGGCGCAACCAAGTTCCCGCGCGTGATGAAAGGCAAACGCCTCGAGATGTGGGAAGAATATGTCAAAAGTTTGAATATCAAATAGTTGTCAAAAAATGGAGAACACACCTGAGATTTTCGACAGGATGCCTGAGTTCAGCCAGATTGGGTCGTTCAGCTTCGTGATGTGGGCCGTGCTGATCGGGTTGTTCCTTTCCGTGGTGGTCAACATGGGGCCAGCCTTCATCACTTTGGTGCAGACCAGCCTTCACCGTGGCTTCCGCTCGGCGGCGTGGTTTGCCACGGGCGTCATCCTCAACGATGCCATGGTCATCTCGCTCTGCATCCTGACTTCGGTTCAGGTGGTGATGCGTTCCAGCCGCGAGGCAGCCTTGGCGAGCATCGGTGCCGGCGTAATCTTGCTGCTGTTCGGCATCTTCACCTATCGGAAAAAGGTCAAGGACCAAGAGCAACGCGAGCAGTTCATAGAGCAACGCTCCGAAGAGATCATGAAAAACCAAAACGACAAGCCCTCATGGTTCGTTTTTCTCGGCAAAGGCTTCGTCCTCAACATCTTGAATCCTTTCGTATGGTTGTTTTGGTTTTCGGCGGTGGCCATCGTGGCGGGCAACATGGGTGGCAACAAGCTGAGCACCATCGTGTTTTTCGGCATCATCCTTGGCACGACCTTTCTATTGGAACTACTGAAGGCCTGGGGCGCGGCCAAACTGAAGCGGTTCTTCAACGCCGAGCGCACCACGCTGATGAACAAGATTGCTGGTGTGCTGCTGATGCTCTGCGGGGCTTATTTCATTGTTTTTAGGGGGATTGTGCATTTGCTGTAGAAGCAGAAAGAGTTGTTGTTTCACCAAAAAAGGGATTGAGAACTTCAAACTGCTAACGGATGAAACGCCGTCCATGGCGAGACGTCAGGCAAAGGTGCCGTCACCTCAATTTGTGTCTTCAAGACGGGGTGCTCGAAAGCGATGCGCCACGCGTGCAGGCTGATGGAAGCGTCGGGGTTGGAGCGCGGATAGCCATATTTCAAGTCGCCTCGGATGGGACAACCGATATGCGCTAATTGGCAACGGATTTGGTGATGTCGGCCTGTAAGCAATTCGATTTCAAGTAGATAAAAAGTATCTGACTTTCCAACGACACGATAGCTAAGTCTCGCTAACTTGGCTTCTTTGGTGCCTTCAGGTACGACGAACGACTTGTTCATCTTCTCGTTTTTCACGATGTGGTTTTCCAACACATCGGCCTGCTTGGGCGGATGGTTCTTCACGAGGGCGAGGTAGGTCTTGCGGAAATCGCGGTCTTTCACCTTGACGGTCATGCGCGAGAGGGCTTTGCTCGTCTTGGCGAAGATGACGGCACCGCTCACGGGGCGGTCGATGCGGTGGACGAGGCCTGCAAACACGTTTCCGGGCTTGTCGTATCTCTCCTTGATGTATTGCTTCACGTCGTCTAAAAGGCACACGTCGCCCGTCTTGTCGCCCTGCACAATCTCGGACGGCAGCTTGTTCACGACGATCAGATGATTGTCTTCGTAAAGGATTCTGTCAGCTATATTACTCATAACTCCAAACTCTAAACTCCAAACTCTAAACTATAACCCCACTACCGATAACAAGCGGCTCCACCTCATGGTAAACCACTCCAAACTGCCCAGGCGCCACGCCCGAAATGGCCACGTCGGAGACGATGTCGGCGCCGCGATCGGTGAGGCGGAGGGTGCCGTAGGTAAACTCAGGCTGATGCCGTATCTTGAAGCGGATGCGCTGTCCGTCAACGAACTGCAACTTGGGATTCATCGGCTGGAGGTCGCCCAAAGGCACGATGTTGATGTATTGCGCCACGGGGTCGTAGCCCTGCGACACATAGACGATGTTGTTCGGGATGTCTTTCTTGACCACGAACCATGGCCCGCCGCCGAGTCCGAGGCCTTTGCGCTGCCCGATGGTGTGGAACCAGAAGCCCTTGTGCCGGCCAAGTTTCTTGCCCGTTTCGAGTTCCACGATGTCGCCGGGCATCTCGCCCAAGTACTCTCGGATGTAGTCGTTGTAATTAATCTTGCCCAAAAAACAGATTCCTTGGCTATCATGGCGTTCCGCGCTCGGCAGCTTATATTGGGCGGCCAATCGGCGCACTTCGAGCTTGGGGATATCGCCGATAGGGAAGATGACCTTGCTCAGCTGCGCGTAGGTGATGCGTCCCAAAAAATAAGTTTGGTCCTTGAAGGTGTCGGCAGCCGTGCCGAGCCAAAAGATGCCGTTTTCGTCCTCCCACGATCGAGCGTAATGCCCCGTCGCGATTTTGTCGAAGCGGTGGCCTTCCTTTTCCTCGAAGGCACCGAGCTTGATCCAGCGATTGCACATCACGTCGGGGTTGGGCGTGAGGCCCTTGCGCACCATCTCCATGGTGTATTTCCCAACGGTTTCGAAATACTCGTGCTGCAAATCGACAATGTCGAACTGGCAACCGTATTTCTTTGCTATATAAGTGGTTATCTCGATGTCCTCTTCCGACGGACAGCTCGACAAGTCCTCCTTGCCCTCCATACCTATCTTTATATAGAAGATGTGCGGGTCGTAGCCCTGCTCCTTGAGCAGCGGAACCACCACCGAGCTATCGACGCCCCCCGAGACCAATGCGGCGATTTTCATGGTTTGATTTTTTGCAAAAGTACGCATTTTCCCGTAAAAGAAGTGCGATGGACAATTAAATAGCCTCACATTTGGCCATTACACCGAATTTTCCCTAATTTTGTCGCATGGAACAGAACCTGCTGCAAACGAACATCGCCTACCTGAAGGGCGTCGGGCCGAAGAAGGCCGAAATCCTCCAAAAGGAGCTGGGCGTGTCCACCTATCAGGACATGCTCAACCAGATTCCGTTCCGCTACATCGACCGCAGCCAGATCCAAAAAGCGGCCTACATCAACGACGAAAGCGTTTATTATCAGTTGGTTGGGACGATTTCCAACATCAAGATGATTGGCGCACCGAGGGCCACACGCGCCACGGGCCTGTTCACCGACGACAGCGGCAGCATCGAACTCGTCTGGTTCCGCGGACTGAAATGGCTCAAGAACCGTTTCAAGCCGGGCGTGAAGTACGTACTGTTCGGCAAGGCCAGCGAGTTCAACCACAACTACAACTTCGTCCACCCCGAAATCGAGGAATACGACCCCAAAGACCCGCTCATCGGTGAGGGCTTGCAAGGCGTTTACAACACCACGGAGAAGATGAAAGACCACGGCCTCGGCACGCGCACCATCGCCAAGTTGCAGAAACTGATTCTACAACAGGTGTTTGATTTCATCCCCGAGACGTTGCCGAAAACGCTCATCGAAAGCGAACAACTGATTCCGCGCAAATACGCTTATTATCAGATACATCTGCCCTCGAACAACATCGAAATCCAGCAGGCCACGCGCCGGCTGAAATACGAAGAGCATTTCTTCTTCCAGCTGAAGCTGCTGCGCAACAAGATGCACCGCGAGCAGGCCATCAAAGGTCACGTTTTCAGCGTGGTAGGCGACTATTTCAACGGTTTCTATAGAGACCATCTGCCTTTCCCGCTGACCAACGCCCAAAAGCGTGTCATCAAGGAAATCCGGCGTGACTTGGGCTCAGGACACCAGATGAACCGCCTGCTGCAAGGCGACGTGGGCAGCGGCAAGACCATCGTCGCACTCATGGTGATGCTCCTCGCCTTGGACAACGGCTTCCAAGCCTGCCTTATGGCCCCGACGGAAATCCTTGCCACACAGCATTTTGCCACGCTTCAGGAACAACTGAAGGACATGGACGTCAACTTCGCCCTGCTGACGGGCTCCACCAAAACCAAGGAGCGGAACAAGATTTACAAAGAGTTGGCCGATGGCTCGATGCAAATCGTGGTGGGTACCCACGCGCTGATTGAGAGCAAGGTGGTGTTCAAGAACCTGGGCTTGGCCATCATCGACGAGCAGCACCGCTTCGGGGTTGCACAACGCTCGAAGTTCTACGAAAAAACCGAAGTGCCGCCCCACACCCTCGTGATGACCGCCACCCCCATCCCGCGCACCTTAGCCATGACGCAATACGGCGACCTCGACGTGTCGAAAATCGACGAGTTGCCGCCTGGAAGAAAGCCCGTTCAGACGCATCATGTCTATAGCGACGACCGCTACCGCATCATGATGTTCATGAAGCAGCAAATCGCGCTCGGGCGGCAGATTTATGTGGTCTATCCCTGCATCAAGGAGTCGGAAAACACGGATATGATTGCCTTGCAAGAGGGTTATGAGGCTTTGCTGCACGACTTCCCCGAACCGCAATACAAGATTTGCGTTTGCCACGGCAGGCTGAGTGCCGAGGACAAGGACTTTGAGATGCAGCGCTTTATTAATAGGAACGCACAAATCATGGTGGCCACAACGGTCATAGAGGTGGGCGTGAACATCCCCAACGCCACGGTAATGATTATCGAGAACGCCAACCGCTTCGGGTTGTCACAGTTGCACCAGTTACGCGGTCGTGTAGGCCGTGGCGCCGACCAATCCTATTGCATCCTCGTCACCGACCACAAGCTGACCAACGACGGCAAGACCCGCATGAAGACCATGTGCGGCACCAACGACGGCTTCGAGATTGCCGAAGTCGATTTGGAATTACGCGGTCCGGGCGAGACGGGCGGCACGCGCCAGTCGGGACAAATCGAGATGATGATTGGCGACTTGCAGAAAGACGGCCCATTAATCCCTCAAGTGCGCGAGGCCGCCATTCGTCTTTTGGCCGACGACCCCAAGCTCATCAAGTCCGAAAACCGGATGCTGCGCGAGCACTATCGGGAGTTGTTTGCGCAGACGTTTGATTGGAGCCAGGTTGGGTAAATTGTTGTATATTTGCCCCATCGTTAAAACATAAAACTATGAAAAAAGCACTTCCAATATCAATTGTCGTTTTAGGCTTTTTGCTGGCTTTTAGTTCATGCCAAGCGATTAACCTATCTAAACAGTCTCGTGAGCCAAATACGTCTTTGTTGGTTATAAATGGCCTTTACGGTTTGCACTCAATAGATCTCATGTTAGAAAACCGCGAAACCCATGAAAGGTTTGAAACAAAAAAAACTAATTGGCCTCGAGGCCAATTCAGTGATTTGCAATCTTCCAAAAGGGTCGTATGATGTTGTCAAATTATGGCTTAGGACCGATATAGGGGATTCCCAGGTGGAGTTATCAAACTGGTCTCCCGAATTAACGGAATACTTTGGCCCAATTGAAATTGAGCCCAACAACAAATACTTTTTAGGCATTTATAAATGCGATAAAGATTTTGACATACGCATACTCTGGACAGTGCGGAATCAAATCAAATTGAGATGTATGGAGCCTGGCTCAGATAAACATATTGGCACGGGTCAAGGCTATGTCCCGATAAAAATTCGAAATATAGTTGCTGAAACAGAATGGAAGGATGGCGAGTTTATCATGCTCCGTCCTGCAAAATACGATGAGGTGTTTGATTTTTATTGATGATGCTATACGGGAAGATCAATAATTCCATACCAGCCATTCGGCGAAGAAATAATCATACACTCGGTATCCATTCTCAGTGCGGGTAATAATGTCTTTTTCCAATAAACCTTTCAGTGCTGATTGCACTGAACTTGATGAAGACAATCCGTTGTCCTTCAAAAATTTAACCGATGTCACATTGGTAGCTTCACCTTCCTTGGCGATGGCAAACAGTACGGGTTTCTGCTTGGCAGAGATGTTCGCCAATGTGTCTTTATAGCTCGATTCTTGGGTTTGGATGACGTTCCTTTTGGCAATGGAATAGTATTCCGCATTGCACGTTCCCCCTTTTTCTGTCAACGCAAACAGCTCATTCAGAAGCATTTGTGTATACCAAGTTACACCTTCATAGTCGTCATGGATTTGTTCGACCAATGCCTTGGGAATCGCTTTTCCGTATTCCTTGAAAAGCCTGCACGCGAAATCAGTATAGATTATTTTGTCCAAAGGTTTCAAGTCGGTGGTGATGACGCTTTGGTAGAACGGCTTTGAAGGCGAATTGAACATTTGGCTCATCAGATGTCGTCGGCTGCCCGAAAAGAAGAACAATGTTTGTTTGCATTGCTGGATTTTCGTCCGCAACAAGGCCTCTACATTCTTTTCGGCATAGTTCGTAATTTGCTGGAATTCATCTATTGCCACAATGCATGGCTTGTCGGCGGCTTCGAGATAGGCGAAAATCTCGTCGATTGTGGTTTGTGGTTGCTCGATGCTGCCTAATCCGATGTCGAAAACGGGTTCGCCGGTCACGGAATCGAGTTTGAAGCCTGGTCGCAGCGACTTGATGGTAGCGAAGAACCTTTCAGCCCATCGCGTGTGTAAAGGCTTGAGTTCCTTATAGATGGTTTTCCCAAGCAGATAAACGAATTCCGAAAGGGAATTGGTGGAATAGATGTCGATGAATACGGTGTGATAACGCTTTGTGATGTCGGGTTGGGCAAAGAAATGCTGGATCAATCCGGTTTTTCCCAAGCGGCGAGGGGCGATGATGGCCGTGTTCCTTCCGTTGTCCACTTGCTTCTTCAAGAAGGCCGTTTCGTCCACCCTGTCGCAAAAAAAATCCTCGGAAACATACTTTCCAATCACAAAAGGATTTGCTATCTTGTTGCTATCCATTGCATTATAATTTTATTACTTTAATAATTATTATTCCAATAATAATTGCAAAAGTAATAATTTTTCTGAACCCGCAATCATTAATCAAGTTTATTTTTCGGATTTTCCTTTCCTGAACGAATAAAACTTGTTCGTCAAGTCGTAGAACGTATTGAAAGGGATGCCGCGCATTATTGGAATGGGTTCGTGCAGCAGAAAGGTTGAAAGCGATTCAACCATTACATCAATTTTTGATAAAACTGCCACCACTTGTCGGGCAGCTCGTTGCGCATGGCTTGGTCGTAGTCTTCCTTCGAGCAGGGGATGAAGTGGTGTCGTTCAAGGCGTTGGTCGCCGTTTTGCAGAAACGACATGTCCATCCACCATTTTCCCGTGATTTTGTGGCAAAGGAACACCAAGTCGGTCTGTCCGTCAGAGATTTGTACATTATAACGCTTGAAGTCGGTGCTTTCGAGGGTAGGCACGTCGTCCTGGCGGTTCGAGAAACCTTCGAAGAAATACCAAATCATCTCGGCGATCAGGTTTGCCGTACGCGAGTTGATGTCGTAATGCGGGTTGTATTCGAAGAACCCAATGGACGAGAGTTTGTAGCTCAGTCCGGCATAGCGGGTCATGCGGCAGGCTTCCTCGCCGTTGAAGCCGTTGGGCGAGGCGTTTTTCACGCCCGGCGCATCGGCGGCACGGATGGCAGCGATGTCGAAGCTGAGGATGTTCGAGTTGCGGATGAGCGGCTCGGTCATCTCTATGTTGCTTTTCACGCTACCCAAACGGTAGGCGTCGAAAAGCAGTTGTTTCATCAGCTCAGTATTCTCAGTGTCAACGTAATACGACTGGTAGCCTATATTGGTGAAGTTGAACAGGAAATTGGGCTGCTGAAGAATGATGTGGCTAAGGTAGGAATGTGAGTTGAGTGGGTCTTGGTCGTTTCCGATGTCAAACATGGGATCGATGGCGGTGATGTTGACGAGTTTTCCAGTCGGCTCATACACTTGATACATCGTATAGGTGAGGTCTTGTCCCGCCCCGATGACGATGGGCACAATCTTGTTTTTCAGCAACTCGGTAAGGATTTGGTTGACGGCGAAATAGGTATCGTTGATTTCCTTCCCAGTTTTCACGTCGCCAAGGTCTATGATGTTGAGTTGCGGCCAATGGTTGAAGAGCGGATAAAGGGCTTTGCGAATGTGGTCGATACCATCGGCACAGCCTCTGTTATCGACGGAACCACGCTCTTCCTTCACGCCAAGAATGGCCATATCGACATTTTCGAGATTGGGGAATGCTTCCTCCGAACGGAATATGGTGATGGTTTCGCCCAAAGTCTTCTTGCCTGGACGGTAAGCCTCGCCGAAACACTTTTCGGGAACAGGGTCGAGGAAAATGCTGATGTCCATGATTTTGAATGATGAATGCAGAATGATGAATGCAGAATGATGAATGCAGAATGATGAATGCAGAATGATGAATGCAGAATGGCGCAAAACGATGCTGGGTTTCGCCCCAATTCTGCATTCTTAATTCTTAATTCTGCATTAATGATACAGTTTCTGCCAGTTCTTATACTCGCGGTCCTTCCACGGTGCGTTGTGGTAGGCGTAGCTGACGATGGCGGGGATGACTGTGGTGCCTTCGGCATAGACCATCTGTTGCAGTTCCTCGCTCACCTTGCCCCAGCTTCCGGCCTCGAGCAGCGTGCTCGACGAGCAGGCGCCGTCGCGCACGTCGGCCACGGTGATTTGGATGGCGTATTTGTGCATTGGGACTTCCACGCCAAGGATTTCGGCACAGACCACGGTGTCCTGTGCGAAGTTCTTGGGCGTGCCGCCACCGACCATGAAGAGGCCCGATTGAGGGCTGTTCATCTTGATTTCGGTCAGTTCAAGGAAGTCGGCCACCGAGTCGATGCTGACGTAGGGCTTGCCGGCTTTCTTGCGGAGCCACTGGTGCTTGCCGATGCCGAAGCCAGCCGAGCTGTCGCTGAAGGCGGGGCAGAAGATCGGCACGCCGCACTCGTAGCAGGTCTGGATGAGGCTCTCTTTCTTCACGCCGTGGCCGTTGGCCAGCCATTTGCCCACCTCATAGAGGAACTCGCGGCTGCTGTAGGGACGGCACTCGAGGGTGTCGGCCACGTCGCAGGTGGCTTGGTCGCAGGCCTGCAATTCTTCCTCGTCGATGAAGGTATCGTAGATGCGGTCGATATAGAGTTCACGCAGCTTGGTGTCGGGGATGACGTTCTCTTTCGTGCCGATGTAGTGCTTGTAGCCGAGGGCTTCGAAGAGGTCCATGTCGATGATGCTGGCGCCAGTGGCCACCACTGCGTCAACCATCTTGTTGCGAACCATGTCGACATACACCTGCATGCAGCCAGCAGCAGAGGTGGAACCGGCGATGGTGAGGATGTTGGTGCAGTCCTTTTCGGCAATCATCTGGCAGAGGATGTCGGCGGCGCGGGCGGTGTCGCGGCTTGTGAACGACATCTTGCGCATGGCGTTGATAAGCTCGGTCGAGTCATACTTCTTGATGTCGATGTGTTCGACAACGTCTTTCAGTAGGTCTTTCTTTTCCATTTTCGATATTCTATTTAAGATTCAAAATATTAGGATTCGACAATTTCAAGATTGCAAAAATAGGCATTTATTTGATTCCTTCACGCATTTGGCTTAATATCTCCTTGGCCTTTTCGCGGTCAAGCTCAAGCTGGGCCTTCAGTTCGGGCAGGCCATCAAACTTGAATTCGTCGCGGATTCGGTCGATGAAGAACACGCGGATTATCTTGTCGTAAAGATCACCGTCAAAGCCGAAGAGATTGACCTCAACAAGCATGTCGCCCTCGGCGCGGTCGCCAATGGTGGGCCGATGCCCAATATTGGTCATGGCATTGTAAGTCAATCCGTCATATTCCACCAAGCAGGCATATACACCGCCTCGGTTGAACAACATGTACTCCTTTGGAAGCTCCAGGTTGGCCGTCGGAAAACCTATGGTACGTCCGATTTCGTTGCCTCTAACGACTTCTGCGGCCACGGAATAGGCATAGCCAAGCAGTCGGTTGGCGCTTTTCACGTTGCCCATGGCAAGGGCGTTTCGGATTTTCGTCGAGCTGATGGCAATGTTCTCAACGTCTTGGGCTGCAACGCGTTCCACCTTGAAGTTGTATTTCTTCTTCAGGTCGGAAAGGAGGTCGAAGTCACCCATGCGGTTCTTGCCGAAATGATGGTCGTAGCCCACCACGATATAGGATGGATGGATGTTGTCGATGATGTATTCCTTGATGAAAACCTCCGATGGAGTGCGCGAAAACTCATGGGTAAAGTTGACGATCAACACATTGTCTATGCCGAACTCCTCGAATTTGCGGAGCCTGTCTTCAGGTGTGGTTATGAAATGTAGGTTCGAGCTGTCGATATTGAGCACTTGGCGAGGATGTGGGCTGAAGGTGACCACAAGCGTCTGTCCGCCAACGGCTTGTGCCAAGCTTTTCATCTTGTTGAAGATGGCTTGATGACCGAGATGCACCCCGTCGAAGGTGCCAATGGTGACAATGGCATTGGGGATGTCGCGAGCTTCTATGAAGTTTCTTAAGACTTTCATAATGAGAGTGTTGGATGATGAACGCTGAATACTGAATGGCGTAAAGCGATGCGTGGCATTGCTCCATTTCGCATTTCGCATTCTACATTCCTAATTTACGAGTTTCGATTCTATTAAGTATTTCGCTATTTGAACCGCATTGGTGGCGGCGCCTTTGCGAAGGTTGTCGCTCACAATCCACAGGTTCAAGCCGTTTTCGATGCTGAAGTCGCGGCGGATGCGACCCACGAAGACGTCGTCCACTCCTTCGGCAAAGCGTGGCATGGGATACAGGTTGTGGGCAGGGTCATCGAGCATCACCACTCCGGGCATCGAGGCAATCAGTGCCCGGGCATCGTCGAGGTCGTATTCGCGCCCAAGCTCCACATTGACGCTTTCGCTGTGGCCGCCCCAAACCGGCACACGGACGGTGGTGGCATTGACGGAGATACGCTCGTCGCGAAGGATTTTTCGGGTTTCGTTCACCATCTTCATCTCCTCTTTGGTGTAGCCGTTGTCGAGGAACGAATCGATGTGGGGCAGCACGTTCAAGTCGATTGGATGCGGATAGAAAGAGAGCGCGGTTTCCCCGGCACGTTCAGCTTTCAGCTGGTTGATGCCCTTTTGGCCGCTGCCCGAGACACTCTGGTAGGTGCTGACAACAATACGCTTGATGCCGTAAACACGATGAAGCGGCTCAAGGGGCATCACCATCTGGATGGTGGAGCAGTTAGGGTTGGCTATGATGAGAGTCTCGGAAGTGATGGTGTCGACGTTGATTTCGGGCACCACCAAAGGAACGTTGGGTTCCATGCGCCAAGCCGAACTGTTGTCAATGACAAAAGTGCCGTTTACGGCAAAACGCGGCGCATATTGCCTTGAAGCCGCAGCTCCTGCTGAGAAGATGGCGATGTCGGGCCGACGGGCGATTGCATCTTCCACGCTCCCTACCCGATAGGTTTTCCCTTTGAACGCGATTTCCCTGCCCACAGAACGTTCCGAAGCGGACACAGTCAGTTCGTCTATCCGAACTTTCTGTTCCTCAAGCACTTGAAGTATCTTCGAACCCACCAATCCGGTGGCTCCCACCACTGCGATTCTCATTTTCCTTGTTTTTGCTGATTAGGCTGCAAAAATAGGAAAAAACCGGGAAGTGTACGTTTAAAACACACCTAATAAAAACACGACGGAATGGACGTGAAGGATTTACCCGGCAGGCGTGTCTTTCCATATCTGGCTGAACGACTTGGGAGCCAGCTCGGGCAATTCCCTCCTGTCGCCCCAAAAGGCGCCAAGAAAACGCTTCAACTCCATTCGTTTCAAGAACAAGTGCACATCCATTTTCCTGCGCGACTTGCAATGCCAAATCATCCGCTTGAACATGACCTCCATTTTTGCATCACCGACTTTTTCGGTAGCCACGAGATGACGGTTCTCTATGATGAGGTCGTCCAACGGGATTTTCACAGGACAGATTTCAGCACACTTGCCACACAACGAACAGGCCGAGGTGAGGTATGCATAATCCTTCAAGCCGCGCATCAAAGGTATCATTATGCTGCCCATAGGCCCCATATGGCTAGAATCGTAAGCATAGCCACCAATGTTCTTGTAAACCGGACACACGCTGACACAGGCACCGCAATGGATGCACGACATCATTTTGCGCTGTTTTTCGTGGGCAATTATCTCCGAACGGTCATTATTGAGCAAGATGACATACATCTGTTCAGGCCTGCCGTTTTTCGCCGGACCAAAAGTGATGGAATTGACTGCAGCAAGACATTGTCCTGTGGCATGGGAAGAAAGCAATGGCAGCAAGACGCTCAAGTCGTCTATGGAGGGAATCACCTTGGCTATGCCCGAAACAACGATATGGATCTTCGCTTTTGTTGTGGCCTTCAGTATATTGCCCTCGTTTTCGGTGAGCACCACGCCCCCAACATCGGAAAGAAGGAAGTTGGCTCCCGTAATGCAAACATCCACATCCTTAATATCGTCAGACACTTGATGACGGACAAAATTCACCATCTGCTTGGGCGAACTATCGGGTTTCAGCTTGTATTTCTCCGTCAGAAGCCCGTTGATTTCCTCTTTCGAGAGATGAATGGCGGGAAATAGCGGATGATAAGCGGGCATATCCTTGGTTTTCAGGGCAAACCTACCCACATTGGTCTCAACCACACGAATGCTTTTCCTACCGAGGAAACCATTCATGTCGATTTCGTCCAAGACGGTGGAATTGGAACGGCTTACGGCATTCGCTTTATTCCTCACCAAGATGTCGAAAATCTGGGTGCGGGCATCTTCGGCATCACGCGCCCACAGCACTTTGCCACCGTTTTCTGTGAAATGGGTCTCAAAGTCAACCAAAAGCTTCTCCATCTGCATCAACGACTTGTTGCTCAAGTTGTAAGCCCTTTCTTTTTCCAGATGCATGTTCCTGTAATTCACATTCCCTTTGGCAAAGTTCTTCTCATAGCAACTCGTGTTGTAGTTGATCTTCTGCCAATGTTCCTCGTTGAAGGCGATTTCCGAATTCTCGATGAATGCTGCTTTGCTACCGTTCATAGTGATGGTGTTGTTTGTTCTATTTTCTCCACTCTTCGCGTATGCCTACCACCTTCGAAAGGCGTGGAGAGGAAAGCTTTCACCATCTCCCAAGCCAGTTCGTTGGTGACAAACCTCCCAGGCAGCGAAATGATGTTCGCATCATTGTGCTGTCGTGCCAACTTGGCCAATTCCACATTCCAGCATAAGGCTGCCCGTATGCCGTGGTGATGGTTGGCTGTCATCTGTGCGCCGTTGCCGCTCCCACAGAGGATGATGCCCAAGGGATACTCTCCCCGCTCGATGGCCGATGCCAAGGGATGGATCATGTCAGGATAATCGACGCTGTCGGGCGTATGGGTACCGAAATCCTTCACTTCGTACCCCGATTCCAACAATCTTCCAATAAGGTATTGTTTCATCTCGAAACCGCCATGGTCGCTCGCTATAGGAATAATTTGGTTCATTTTACCGCTGTTGATAAATAATTCGCAAAAGTACGCTTTTTCACTATTCGAAACCCACTTACCGCACTATTTATGAAGCATTTATCTTGACACAAAAAAATGGTTGGAATTGATGTAACTTACAATGTATCAAAAAAATAAAAAGTTATCAACAGCGTTTTTGTTGATAACTTTTTAGTCTTGTTCCCAGTTTTCGGAACCTTGTTCATAAAAAAAACGAAAGGAAAAAAAACAAACCTTCCAAACGCCAAAATAAACAGTTTTCCTGGAAAATGGTGGTCATTTTACCTGTTTTTCCATTATTCAACGAATAATTGAAAACAGCATGAGTTATCTGAACGATAAAACTTTATCCTTTACAAAAAGACTTCCCTATAAAAAGGACCAAAAAAGCAAGGATTTTAATGAAAAGTTTTCAACCAATTCACAACGTTCATTAATCACCACCGAAAATTAAAATATAAGATTAATATAATTATAGTGGTGTTCCTACGGTTTGCCCATCAATAGAAAATGATGTTCATGTCCAAACGCTTTTCCTGTAGCTGTGCTATTTTCCTGTTGCTTAATTTGGTGTTGTAAACCTTCAGGTTCTTGAGTTTTGGAAGGTTCTCGATGGGCGACAGGTTTCTGACGTTTGTGTTGTTTATGGCCAAGTTCTCAAGGCTTGTGAGGTTTTGCAGGGGCTTTAGCGACTTGATTGGGGTTCCGCCAGCATTCAAAGTGACGAGGTTGGTCATTTTCGATATAGGTGACAGGTCGCTGATTTGGGTGTTCTCGATGTTGAGCACTTCAATAAGGATGTCGTTTTCTATGGGCTTCAGGCTCTTGACAGGGGTGTTTTGCATACACAATTCCTTGAGGTGCCTCTTGTCGGCCAACGGATCGAGGTCTCTGACGCTTTGGTTGTTGATGGTCAGCTTTTCAAGCCAAATGAAATTCCTGATGGCTTCAATGGAAGCGATGGGAAACTCTGTTGGAATCTCTATTTCCCTCAAGTCGGCAATGCGTTGCAATTCGGTTTCGTTGGGTAGTTCATTTGTGTAAGGCACATGGCTTCTGAAGATGGCTTTCCAGATGTCGTCGAGTCCTATCCACCAGTTTGTCAGTTCTTCTGTGTGGTAAATGACGGTGACTTGGCGCTGTTTTTCTTTGAGTGCGTTGGCTTCCACCGTACCAATGGGTGTGTTTTCGGCAATGACGATGGTTATGTTGGGGTCGTTGGCCAGCGGGGTGAGGTCGCTGATGGGCGTATTGTTGATATTAAGGTATTTCAAGTTAGTCATGCCATGTAGTGCCTCTATGGAATTGATGTAGGTGTCTGCCAAGTTCAGGGATTCGAGGTTGGCAAGGCTTTGTAGAGGTTGGATGAAATTGATTTCGGTTTGGGAGATGTTGAGCGACTTGAGGTTGGTCAGCCTGGTGACAGGCGTCAGGTTTTGCAGGAATGAATTGCCCGAAAGGTCGAGTTCTTGCATGTTGATGATTTTGTGCAGTTCCTCTGTGGTGGGCTGCGATTCGATTTGGACTTGCTTTGAGAATACCGCTTTCCAATAGATGGGTAGTGTGTCCCACCAGTTTCTCAACGCTTCGGAATCGTAGATGACGAGAGTGTAGGGGTTGTCTTGCGTGAAATCGCTGGCTTCGGCATTGCCTATTCCTGAATTGTCGCAATACACCTTGCTTAGCCTTTTGTTTTTCTTCAGAGGACTGAGGTCGTTGACGCTCGTGTTGCTGCAATACAGTTCGCGCAGGTTTTCCAACTCTGCCAATGCCCTGACGTTGGTAATGGCTGTTCCAGAGATGTTGAGGCTTTGCAACTCTTTGCTTTGGCTTAGTGGCGATAACTCTCGAATGGCAGTGTTGCTTACGTCGAGTGTCTTCAGTTGCGTAAGTTCTTGCAAGGCACCGATGTTCGACATCTTGCATCCGCTAAGGTTCAATGTTGTAAGGTTGGGGCAGTTCTTAATGTGGTTGAGTCTGCCGACCATGGTGTTTGACAGGTTGAGCTTTCGGAGGTTGCGTAGCGATTGCAGCACCGAAATGTCGTTGACCGTGGTGTTGGCCACTTCGAGTTCTTCCAGCGTGATGCAATATTTAAGGGCCGAAATATCCTCGACGAATGTGGAATTGGCGCGGAGTACCTTGAGTTTATTGGCGCTGCGCAGAGGCGAGATGTCGTCAACGGAAGTCTCCGAAATGTCCAACTCGGTAAGGTCCGAAAGCTCTGTGATGGGTTCCAATGTGATGATTTCGAGCAAACCAGACATGTTGACAGTCTGTTTCTGGGTGACCAGCTTAAGTTTGTTGTTGAGTTCCTTCATGTCGGCTTCGGTCTTGAAGAACTTGTCTTTCATCGTCACTTCACCGGTTATGGTGTCGATGGACGGAAAAGAGGCCATGAAATCGGCACTTGAAATCAGGCCTACGGTCTCCAAAGGGATGCTGTCAAACAACTTTAATCCTTCTCCCAAGCGTTTTTTCCAGTTTTGCGAAAGGCTGTTCCACCAGTTGTGCAATTCTTCGGTCTCGTTGATTTTCGTGGTATATATGCTGGCTATTTTCAGGCTGTTGTTTTGCCTGTCAAGGTTCACTTCCACAAAGCGGTTCTTGATGTTGTCAACGGTTTCGTCATTGATGGTCGTGGCTGTAAGTTTCCTTGACAATGTGGCCTTGAAATAGATGCTTCCGTCGTCGCGCGTGCTGTTTGAAATGCTTTGCAGGTCGAATTTGAACTGGGCTTTCTTGAAGAAAAAGTCGATGTCCTTGAGATAGGCTTGCACGTCCTTGTTGATGGGTGTCTTGCGGTTTACGTCGAGGTCGTCTTCAATTTGTACCTTGTCGTTGATGAAAACCTTGCTCCAGCTTTCGGTGAAGACGATTTCTTTCTCGAAAGCGGAGGTGGCGCTGTCGCCTATGAAGTTCATGGTCTCCTCTAAGTAGTTCAGCAGGTTTTTCACTTCTGTCTCGTATTTCGCGACTTCCTCTTTGGTGAGCCTTTGGGCATATCCGCCCATGATGAAACCGAAGAAGATGAAGGTGATTAGCGCAATCCTTTTCATGGTTGGTAGAATTTGATGAGATTTGTTTTTTCTTTTTCGGGCATATATACGACGTTAGACATGAGCCATCCCGAATTAAGGCCTGATCGGTTGAACCACGAAACCTCGAAATACCAGTCCTTGATTTGGAACACGTGGAACTTCAACGAATCAACGTGCTTGAAAACCAAGTTGCCTTTCTTGATTTCATAGAAGAAAAGTGTCAGGTAGTCGGGTACGTAATCCTTTGAGGCATAGTATTCTATGACTTCTGGATGCTGAAAGGCCTTGTAGATGTTCATGAAGTCGAGTTCGTGGCTCATCGGGTGAAGGAAGTGCTTTTCTTTTTCGGCCATCTCGCCGTTGGGGAACAGCTTGTTGAACTCGGAGATATATACGTTGGTCAGCACCCATTTCGAGCCTAATCCTTCCTTTTCGACCGCAAGGATGAGTATCACGTTGACATCCTTCCCATTGTACCTGAATGTGGACGAAACTTCCGAATACCAGCGTCCGCCAAGGAAGGTCATGAAAGTGGAGTCGTCCTTGGTGACGTCCTCTATGAAATAGCGTTGCAGGTCGGTTTGGCAGCCGTATTTCTGTTGGTCGAAGAGGATGGGCAACGACTGGCGGCGCATTTCCTTGTCATGATAGCGCGGGTCTTTCGGATAGAGACGCTCGCCGAATTGGTCTTCCTCATAGTTGAAGCGGCGCATGAACTGGCCCATCTGCTTGGTCATGGCGTATAGTTCTGTCTCGTCCATCTTGAAGTCGCCGATGGTTTGCGCGAAGGTGCTGCCCGCCCAAAGCAGACATAAAGCCCAAAGCGGGATATGTCGGAAATGAACTTTCATGTTTTTTTACCCAGACCATGAACCCTGACCCTGACAGGCTTCACCAAAAGGCATGTCAGGGTCTGGGTCACTAGTCATGGTCAAATTATCTGTTCGATGTCTCTTTCACGCGCATGTCGCCTAAAAGCACGTCCCAGAAGCCGATGGTGCGGCCTCCGATTTGGGTTTCCTTGCGCTTCACATAGACCGTGATGTCTTTCTTCGTGGTGTCCTTGTATTCGATGTTGCCTTCGGCGTCGTAGCCACGGAAAGTCTGGAAGATTGTGATGACACCCACATAGGTGCCGTCGGGCTGGCGTTGGAGGTCGCTGACGTATTCGATGTTGTACCACTCAATCTCCACGCGGTCGTAGTTCAAGCGCATCAAGTGCTCGAAATACTTGCGTACGCGGTAGTAGGTGATTTGGTTGGAGCTGACCGACGAAACGCCTATCTCTGCGTCGCTCATGAAGAGTTCCTCGGCGCGGTCGATGACGCGGTTGGCTTCGCTGAAGGGCGTGTCTTTCGAGCCTGCTATCTTGATGTATTTGCTCAGGTCTCTCACTTTTTCCAAGGCGAGGCTGTCGATGGCCTGCTTGCGTTCGGGACTCAGTTCATCTTGGGCCATGGCTGCGCCTGCAAGGCACATGACGATGGCTAGTGTGGCAATGATCTTTTTCATTTCTTTATCAGTTCAAGTTCGTTGATTTTTCCGTTGGAGTTGTATTTGATGTCAAAGACTTTTTCTGTGGCCTTCTTTTGGTCTTTCACGTAGTTGAGATATTTCTCGATGGTGGTCGGGCGGTCGTAGTCGTTGAAGCCTTGGTTTTGCTTGATGATGATGAGAACGGGCGTGTTGGCCGACTCGAACATGCCCAAGGTCTCGTTGATGATGCGATTGGCCTGTGTGGCACTTCCGGCTCGGGCTATGCTTCCGAAGTTGCCCTCAAGCGTGGCGTTGGTCGATTGTGTTTGCTGCTGTTGCTCGTTCTTGTCGCGTTCTTCTTCTTCCTTTTGGGCACGCTCGCGGGCGAGCTTCTTCTCCACTTGAAAGAGAAGGTCATCGACTTCCGCGTTTTGCAGGTTCCAGTCCTTGATGGTCTGCACGCGGGCTTCCTTTTCCTCAAGGGTCCATAGGGTTTCGTCGTCAAGGATGGCGTTCAGGTCTTTGACGGCCTGTTCCACCCGCGACTTGTACTCGGCCTCGGCGGCTTCCTTGGCCAGTTGTTTCTTGCTCTTGCAGCTTGTGGTGCCTCCGAGGGTGACGAACACGGCAAGGAGCACCATGATGACGGTTGTGAGTTTGTTTTTCATTGTTGTTTGATTCTGTCTGTTCAATTGCTAATAACGGTGTTTTGGGAATTAAATTGCAAATTTATGCTTTTTTGCCATAATTGTTCTGGTTTTTGTCGAAGAAATGTATAATCAACGCATGGACCCTAACCAGCGGTAGGTTTTCCTATCCTTTTTCTTATCCAACCTGTAACGCACTCCACCAAGTCCTTCTCCATCCAGCAGATGAAGGCAAGGAACACCAGCAACAATCCCGTGTTGACAACCAAAGTCCATATGGTGCTCTCGATGTGGATGTTTTTTTGCACGGCGAACAAAGCGACGGCGAGGGCGAAATAAATGAATGCCGACTTCAAGTCGTATGGTATCGGCGACTTTTTCTGCCCGACGAAATACGACAATACCATGCAGACCCCATATCCCGCAAAGCCGCCCCAAGCGCAAGCCATGTAGCTGTATTTCGGCACGAAGATGAAATTGATGGCCAACAGCACTATGCAACCAATGGCAGAGAAAATGGCTCCCCACCACGTCTCGTCGATAAGTTTGTACCAAAACGATAGGTTGAAATAGATGCCCATGAAGATTTCGGCCATCATCACGATAGGGATGACTCGCAAGCCCTCACGGTAGTCGGCGCCGACAAGGTACTGCAAAAGAGGCATATACATCACTATAGCGAGGAAGGCCAGCAGTGTGAAGATGATGAAGTATTTCATCACCTTGGCTTGGGTGGCCTTGTCTTCGGTGTCGCGCTTGCCCCCGAATACGAAAGGCTCGTAGGCATAGCGGAAGGCTTGCGTGATCATGGCCATAATCATTGCAATCTTCACGCAGGCGCCATAGATGCCAAGTTGTTCTTCGCCCTCGATTCCCGGAACGATTTTCTTGAACACGATCTTGTCGGCCACTTGGTTGAGTATGCCGGCCAAGCCTAAGAGCAAGATGGGCCAAGTGTATTTCAGCATTTGTTTCAGCAATTTGAGGTCGATGCCTGAACGCAGTTTCTTGATTTCGGGGACAAAACCGGAAAACACCAACGTCGTGCAGATCAAGTTGGCAATGAAGATATAGCCCACCTGATAACTGGCATGATACCATTCCATCATGCCGGGATAGTGATCTTTGAGGGAAGGAGCCAGATAGAAAATGAACAGGTTGAGAAGGAGGCTCAAAACGATGAAGGAAAGTTTCAGCGTCATGAACTTGATGGGGCGGTTCTCGTATCGAAGACGTGCGAACAGGATGGACTGGAACGCATCGAAAGCCACGATGATAGCCATGATTTCCACGAATTCGGGGTGTAAGGCATAATCCAAGGCTCCGGCGATGGGTTTCAGGAACAAGGACACCAAGATGAGGAATATTAGTGCAACCAAGCCCACTGAGAGACCAGCTGTTGAGAAAGCCTTGTCGGGGTTCACGTTTTCCTTGTTGGAAAAGCGGAAAAAGGTGGTTTCCATGCCGAAAGTGAGGATGACAAGAAGCAGTGCAGTGTAGGCATACAAGTTGGTAACGATGCCGTAACCGCCTGATTCGGCGGCCATACGGTGGGTATGGATAGGTACGAGCAGGTAGTTTAAGAACCTGCCGACGATGCTGCTTAGGCCGTAGATTGCGGTCTGTTTCGCTAAGGATCCTAGTTTGTTGTCAGCCATGGTTTTGTTTCGCTTTCAGGCGCAAAATTAAGCATTTTTTCAAATCAACCAGCCTTAAGCTCATTTAGGTAACACTATTTCAAATATTGCCCCCTGCCCTTCCGTGCTTTCAAACGAGATGGTACCTCCTGCGGCCTGCACGATGTTGTAAGTCAGCGATAGCCCTACGCCCGAGCCTCCTGTCTTGGTGGTAAAATTGGGTAAGAAGATTTGGCTTTTGTATTCTTCCTTGATGCCTTTTCCGTTGTCTTTGACACTAATGACAAAACTATTGCCTTCCGATTTCAGTGTTACCTCGATGCGGCCGTTTTGCTTCGTTCCTATGGCTTGCACTGCGTTTTTGATCAAATTGCCAACAGCGCTGTTCAGGTTGGTTTTGTCGCCGTTGAATGTGTGGTCTTTCGTCTTGTCGTAATGGAAAGCAAATTCTATATTCTCTTCGTTGTCGTAGAGGTTTACCACGTTTCCGACCAACTCGGCCAAATCCAAAAGCTGCGGGTGGTTTTCGGGCATTTTGGCGTAGGTCGAGAATGATGTGGCGATGTCGGAAAGCGCGTCGATTTGCTCAATCAATGTGTTGGCTGTGCGTTGTGTCTGATCTGGTGTGGCTTTGCCGTTCTCGATGTTGCGTTGCAGCATTTGTACACTCAACCGCATTGGTGTTAGCGAATTCTTGATTTCATGTGCCACTTGCCTGGCTACGCCGCGCCAGGCCGATTCTGCCGTGGTGCGTTTCAGTTCGGCGGCGCTTTTCTCCAATTCGACGATGAGTTGGTTGTATTGCTTCACCAATGCCCCGATTTCATCGTTCCTCTTCCATTCAATTGGCTCGTTCTTTTGGTCGATTTTCACGCCTCTCATGTTCTCTTGTATCAACGACAAAGGTTCTGTCAGTCGTTTGGTTAGGCGCAGGACGACAATCAATGCCACCCCGAGGATGATTAGGATGATGTTGAGATATGTGAGGATGAAGTTCACGATTTCATTGTTCAGGTCGGTGGCACTTGAGAAATAGGGGGTGTTCAGATAGGCCAAGGTATTGCCGTTCCCATCGTTTATCGGTATGTAGGCTGATTCATAGATTCCTTTACCCAACTTTTCCTTATGGGTGTAATACAGCGCTTTGTTGCGGTGCATGCTTTGGTAGGCATCGGCATTCATTATGGGTGCTTGCAGGTGCATTTCGTAGATTTCGGGTCGTGTTGTGGCCATCAGTCTTCCGTTTAGGTTGTAAAGGTTCAGGTCTGTGAAGAATGTGGCTGAATAATGTTGCATGATGTCGGTCCATGTGTCTCTCGACGCGGTTTGCAGCAAATTTCCAAAGTCGATGTCGTTTTGCAACTCGGTTGCGACGGTTCGGGTGGTCTCAAATTGTGCGTCGGTGGTTTTCTGGTTGTAGATGTTGCGGATATACAACAGCGAAAACGGCACCACTGCGAAGGCCGAAACGCCCAAAGTCATCAGTATGATGCTTTGCAGTCGTTGACGTAGTGTCCTGTCTCTCCTTTGGTCACGTTGCTTGGGTTTCATTAGCCATACGACTATCAGGTAGGGTACGAGAAGGCCAATGAAAATCAAGGCGAATGGTGCTGCGATTTGGGTAAAGCTTTTTTGAGGAACACTGACTACCAACGCATTGCCTTCATTTTCCTTAATGGTGTAGTGCTTGTAGTTGCCATCAATGCTAAAACCTCTGTTTTTGATGTTGAGGCTGCTTAGGAAGTTGGGGTAGATGTATTTGCCGTATTTGTAAACCAGTATGTTGTCCCGAAAGTTGGCCACAGAATAGTCGTAGGGCTTTTGGCTTTTGGCTTCCTGAAGCATCTGAGGAAACCCGAAACCTTCTGGAGCCATGGGTTTGTAGAACTCGAAATAGAGCGTTTTCTGTTGGAGACTGTCCTCTGAAAAGATGCTGATTTTGCCAAGATAGTTTGGGTCAAGAGTGTAGTAATCAATGAAATACAACCCATCACCTAACTTTTTTTGGTTGGTGTTGGATAGTTTTTCGATGAAGTAGTTGTCACAGTTGGTGATAATGTCTTCTGGCTGTATGTTGATTTCTTCGTCTGGCACGCATACGGTGAGTGAAGTGACGTATCCTTTCATCGTTTCGTCGAAGAGCAGTTCTTGGGAATAGCCAAGAATCACGTCGGCCAATACATTGCTCTCCGAGAATAGCATGGCTCGAACTCCATTGTCTTCCTTGATTCTTTCGGTGAATTGGCCAAACGCCGTTTCGAATCCTTCGTCCCTCTTCTTTGCAAGGCTTTCTGCGGCTTTTACCATGTTGTCGTTTTCTCGTCGTGTTTCAATTCTATGGTAAATGTATGTGGCTATGGTGGATATGGCGACAATGGTTGCGACGCTGATTTCAATGTGAGTCGAGCGAACTTTCCGTGCTTTCTTTTTCTCACGTCCAATGAAGAGTATTGATCCACTGATGAGCAGCATGACGGCAGATATCCACCAGTAATTGTAAGGGCTGCGTAGTGTTGGTTTATCTACGATTAGGCAATTCGCGAGCGTTTTGCCAGTTGCGTCCTTGATTGAATATCCATCCGCATCCATATCGAATCTGACGTTAACCTTAATGAAATTGGGCGTTTCCCAGCATCGGTTTTCAAAATACTGGTTTTCAATTTGATATGCTGTGTTCAAGCGTTTGAATATGAAATATTTTATCGTTTCGTTTTGATACGACTTGATGAAATAATCGCCCGAAAGCAGTCGGCAAATTGTGTCGTGCCCGATTTCTGTCTTGCGTTTCATTAGTCGTGGACTTACGTCATTGCGATTCCAGAAGACCAAGGTATCGTTTGCAAAGACGAAAAGCCCTGTCCCCGACTTTTCCAATTCATCGTGATCCAAATCCTTATCGATGAGTTGTTGCAACTCAAGCTCATTTTTTAGAACTGAATGCTGTATATACTTGTAGAGCTTGGCTTCGGACAAGGAATAACGAAACAACAAGCCCATGACTAGTAATAGGACTGTTCCTATGATGATGAGGATTAGGCCAATTCTTTTTTTCTTGTTGTCTATCATTTGTTGTTAAAAAATGCGAAATCTGATTTTTTTGATTGATAATGAAGAAGTTGTAAAATTTCATTCTAACGGCATTTTTCTTACTCACCCGATCCTATTTCGTTTTTGCACAAAAATGCCCATAAACGCCTAAAAGCTGCCAAATTTTCAATTTAGTGGATTTTCTCAAATATATAGACCATACTTGACCATTCTCCTGTGTGCCTTGCCTTGCAGTTTGAAATCAATCCTCTCCAAACACCTCGCATTAATGCCAAAGAGTGTTGCATATATTGTTCGCTTATATACGAAATGTAATAGGAATCCCACACTAACTTTTCGGTATTTATAAGTCTTAATTCTTTGGATTTGAATATTTTAGCTATTATCATCTTATCAAAATGATTCAAGTGTCGTGGCACATCGTAGGCAGCCCAATGCTGCTGGTAAAATTCGCTGTCATATGATTTGTAGTTTGGCACAGCGATGACAATCCTGCCATCGTCTTTTATAAGCCTTTGCAATTGGTTGACTTGCCACTTTATGTCATCGACATGTTCCAGCACATGCCACATGGTGATTACATCGAAGTTTTGGTCTTGGATTTGCTCTAGCTTTTCACTATCGATGATGTTGCCTTTGGTTCTGCTTTTCGCAATGTTTTTCGCCTCGTCTGAAGGTTCTACGCCGACACAATCCCAGCCTTTTTGCTCTGCAGTGTGTATAAAATCGCCTACGCCGCAGCCTATGTCAAGTAGTTTCCCAATTGTTTTCCCTTTTGTCGCCATATTGAATTTGTTCTTGACGTTGAAAGACTTCACCAACTCATACAATTTTGGAATAAAACCAGATTTGTTCTCCTGATGACTATAGTATTTGTCAGATTTGTAGTATTCGCCTATTTTATCTTTGCTAGGACGTGGCATGGTATAAAGCATGCCACAATTTGTGCATTCACATAGATGGAATTCTTCTTGGCTCAAGAATTCGTCTTTCACCTCCATCTTAATTTCTGCTTTGCTTGAGCCGCACCAAGGACAAATTGTTTTCATTTTCTTTTGTGTTTCATGTGGAACAATGAGGCTATCTTCCTAAAAATATGGCCAATACGTTGATATCTGCTGGCGAAATGCCACTGATTCTTGAGGCCTGTCCGAGTGTCTCGGGTTTATATTTGTTGAGTTTTTCCCTCGATTCGTATGAAAGTGATTTTATCGTATGGTAATCGAAGTTTTCCGGTAGTTTTACTTTTTCCAAGCGGTTCAGTTTCTCAGCTAATTCGTATTCCTTGCTTATATAGCTCTCATATTTGATTTCGATTTCCGCTTCTTCCAAGCATTCTTTTGTCAGTCTATCGTTCTTGTCATAACGTTGTTTGTGGGGTTCTATTGCTTCAATTATATCGTTCAATGTGAGTTGTGGGCGCAAGAGAAGTTGTGCGGCCCGCGTTTTTTGGTCTATGGTTGCGCTTTCTTTCGCTATCAACAGACTGTTGATTTCTTCAGGATAAACGCTTGTTTCATCCAAAGTTTTCTTTATCTCTTCAACAATGTTTCGTTTTTCTTGATAATGCTTATATCTGTCTTCTTTGGCAATGCCGAGTTGGTATGACAATTCCGTCAGTCTGGCATCGGCGTTGTCTTGTCGGAGTAGTATGCGGTATTCTGCCCTACTCGTAAACATTCTGTAGGGTTCGTCAACGCCTTTGGTGATGAGGTCGTCGATAAGTACTCCAATATAGGCCTGTGTTCTTGTTAGCACTAATGGCTTTTCGTCTTTGAGTTGCAGGCTGGCATTGATTCCCGCCATCAAACCTTGGCAGGCTGCTTCTTCGTATCCCGTTGTGCCATTGATTTGTCCGGCAAAATACAGTCCGTGTATCAAGCGTGTTTCTAATGAATGATGAAGCTGCTCTGGTGGGAAATAATCGTATTCGATGGCGTAACCAGGTCGGAAAATCTTTGCATTCTCGAAGCCTTCGATTTGTCTGAGCGCTTCGTATTGGATGTAATCGGGAAGTGAGGAGCTGAAGCCGTTCAGGTAGTATTCAACCGTGTCCCAGCCCTCAGGTTCAACGAAAAGTTGATGACTGTCCTTGTCTGAAAAGCGCTCAATTTTGTCTTCAATGCTTGGACAATAACGTGGTCCGACACCTTGTATGCGGCCATTGAACATGGGCGAATATTTGAAGCCTTTGCGCAGGGTTTCGTGTACTTTCAATGAAGTATGCGCAATCCAGCAACTTCTTTGCCTTTGGATTCTGAAGGGCTCGTTATACGAAAATCCGACCACTTCATCATCGCCTTTTTGCTCGATGAGTTTGCTGAAATCTATGGTTCTACCGTCGATGCGTACGGGTGTGCCGGTTTTCAGTCGCTTGGCTTCGAAACCGACTTCTTTCAATTGTTCCGTGATGCCATGGCTGGCCACCTCGCCCATTCTGCCTCCGGCAAAATGCAGCTCGCCGATATGGATCAAACCGTTGAGGAAAGTGCCGTTGGTGAGGATGACGGCTTTGCTTTCGATTTCTCCGCCCATTATGGTTTTCACGCCTTTGATTTGGTCGCCATTGAAGAGTAGACCCGTCACGGTGTCTTGCCAGAAGTCGAGGTTGGGCGTTTGTTCTAATATGTGTCGCCATTCGGCGGAGAACATCATCTTGTCACTTTGGCAGCGCGGACTCCACATAGCGGGACCTTTCGACTTGTTAAGCATCCGGAACTGTATCATGGTGCGGTCGCTGACGATGCCCGAATAGCCGCCCATAGCGTCGATTTCACGCACAATCTGTCCTTTGGCGATGCCACCCATGGCTGGATTGCACGACATGGAAGCCATCAGGCGTAGGTCCATCGTGACGAGCAGGACCCTGCTGCCCATGTTGGCTGCTGCTGCTGCCGCTTCGCATCCGGCATGACCGGCACCTACAACGATGATATCATACGGTTCGAAATACATTTTTTCAGTGTTTCACGGGAAACAATCGTGTTATCTTTTTGATTGTCAATTAACTAAACAGTAGTTTTAAAGCCTCTTCCTCTTTTTTACGCATCATTTTTTCATCTTCATCGGTGTGGTCGTCGAAGCCGATGAGATGCAGCACGCCGTGGATGATGACGCGGTGCAACTCGCTCTCGTAACTGTGCCCAAAAGTGACGGCATTTTCCGCAATGCGCTCCACGCTGATGCAAAATTCGCTCGACAGCACAGTCTCACAATCCGTCAGCGGGAAGGTGACGATGTCAGTGTAGAAGTCGTGGCCAAGACGTTCTCGGTTGATTTCCAACAGCTTCTCGTCGCTGCAGAAGTAGTAGTACAACTCCCCTACCCGTTTGCCGTGTTGCTCGACCACCTTATCAATCCAAGCCCTGACTCTCGCCGGTTCGATAGGGGGCATCTCAACGTCCAATGTGTTGAACCTTATCATCTTAATTCGTGTTTTTCCTTATGTAATACTCGTTGATCTTGTCCTTATAGTATGGCGCATACTCAATCGGGTTGGTTTTCAGGAATTCTTGGTTCTTTTTCAGCGTTTCCTTATAAAGCAGTTCGTCAATTCTCCTTTCTAATAGAGAGCCTTTAAACTCGTTTGACTTGCGTTTTTCCTCCTGCTCGCGTTTCTCTTGCGCCTTCTGCGATTCCAGCATCCGCGATTCGATTTTTTGGCTGCGTTCTATCATCTGCCGGTTGATTTTCTTGTTCACCAATACCTCCTCCAACTTTTCCATGTCCTTGATGATTTCGTTCAGTCCGTCGTCGCCAAGCTGTCCGTTTTCCTTCATGTCGTTGAGCATCTGTTGCATCCCTTGTCGGAGCATTTCCTGCTCGGCTGCCATTCGTGCAAACTCCTCGCTCATGGAGTTTTGCTGTTGTTGCCCCGACTTGTCCATTTTTTCCTGCATCTGCTTGAGTTGTTCGCTCAACTGTTGTTGTAACTGCTGCATCTTTTGCATGCTTTGCTGGCCTTGTCCAGGCTTTGGCATAGAACATGACATCGGCATCCCCATGGCTTCCATGCTGTTTTCCATGTTTTCGAGTGATTCGGCGATCATTAGCGCGAGGTTGTTCATCGACATCATGGCGGTTTGCTGGTGCCTGACGGCCTGCGAAAGCTTCAGGTCGTTGAGGTATTTCAGTGCGTTTGAGGTTTGGTTCTCTATGGTATGCAGTTCATCGAAGACGAAGTTCTGAATCATGGGCTGGCGCATGGCCATGCTGTGAAGCGAGTCGCGTACCATGTTGAAGTTGTCGGCCACTTCCTTTTGGTGTACGATTTTCTCCGACAACGACGGGTCGTCGGTGCGAAGGCTGCCGATTTCGTTCATCAGGGCTTCCTGTTCGTGCGAGGCGTGGACGACGTTTTCGAGCAAAATGCGCATCAGATGGGCGTCTTCGGCCAATTGTTCCATGCCTTGCATCTGCATTTGTTGCATCATGTTGTTGGCCATCTGTTGCATCTTCTGTCCGGCACTTTGCTTCTTTTGCTGCGACTCTTGCTGGTTGCCGTTCTGCTCGTTCTGCATGGCGTCTTGCAAGTCTTCATCGATGCTTTGTTCCATTTCCTCGTCTTTCTGAACGTCGAAGGGGTCGTTGAGGGTCTCGTTTTTCTCCAAAAGCTCCTCAAATTTGTCCATCATTTGCTCGAATTGCTCCTTGGCTTCCTCGGCCGTTTTTTGGTCGCTCTCCTCCCCTGCTTCGTTTTGGTTTTCAGGGTCTTGCTTCTGCAATTCCTCGCCCAATTTGTCTAACTTTTCGGCCAAGTCGTTCAGGTCTTTCTCCATCTTCAACTGCTCCAACAGGGCCAAGTTGCGGTCGAGGAGTTCTTGCATCGTTTGGTTGTTTTTCTTGATGTCCTGCATCATCTGCTGCATTTGCTCGCGAGGCATTTCCTCAAGGAGCTTGTCGATTTGCTCCATGAGTTTCTGCATTTCTTCTGGAATCACCTCGTCGAAGAGCTTGTTGATTTGCTCCTGTTTCTTGAGGAGGTCTTCGTTGGCGATTTCGTTTTCTTTCATGAAGTCGGCGAGTTTTTGCTGTTCTTCCTGCAGTTTGTTCCACTCGTCTTGAATCTGTTGCTGCTTTTCCAAGAGGTCTTTCATCTTCTCCTTGTCCGACCAGTCCAAGTCCTTTTTCTGGATGAGGTCTTGCAGCATCTTCTCGATTTGCTCTTGCAAGCTTTGGGCTTCTTGCGACTTTGCTGAAAGCCGCTCCATGATGTCTTCCGATTGCTCGTTGGCAATGCTGTCCAAAGCCGATTCGGAAGGTTTGTAATAGGTGAAAGTCTCCGACCGCTTCGACTTCGGGCCGTGGAAGCCGTCGTTGTCCCACACCTCGAAATAGACCTCCATGTTCTGCCCGGGCATGATGCCGAGGCTGTCCATGTTGAAATGGTAGAAGAACGAAGTGCGGGTCTGATTCTTGTCGAACGACACGGGAACGACGAACTTCTTCTCGATGGGTTCCTTGACCAAACAATTGAAATTCAGCTTGGTAAAGCCATAGTCATCGGTGACGAGGCCAGAGAAATACACATCTGCGGAAAGTTGCTCATCGAAGGATTCCACGCGGATGTCGGGATAGGCATCGGGCAGCACATCGACGGCGAAACCGAGCGGGTCGAGCGTGTTGTTCCAGGCGTTTTGCACCTGCACTTCAAACTGCGTTGATTGAGATGCAACGAACTGATAATCAAAAACATCTTTCTTTTTTAGCAAGTCGGTGATGATGGAATCTTGGGTTAAGGTGATTTGCTCGGTGTCGCGGGTCAAGAAGCTGAAAATGAGCTTCGTGCCTTGCGGTACGATGAGCCGCGTTTTGCCTTCAAGGGTCTCGTCTTGCCGATGGATATAAGTCGGATAACGCAATTCGCAACGATAGGAAAGCAGAGTGGGGTTGGGACGCACCGTAATGTGGATTGGACGGCTGGTGTATTCGCCTCCTATCACGTTGAAATCCAAATCGTTGTACAGGTTCTTGAAGGTGTAGCTGAAGTCGTTGGCCGAGGTTTTGGTCATCAGTTGCTGGCCCAAGTCGCTCTTCACATAGAAGGCGTCGGGAATGCGCTCGCCGGTGACGCGGATGCCGAACTTGGCCTCCTTGCCTTGTGTGGTCTCGATTTCATCTTGCAGGATTTCAACCTGATAAGGCAAGGGTTTCTCGAATTCCTGGCCATAGTTGACGATGCGCTGCGTGGGTTGCACGGCAAATGAGGGCAGAAACACCATCAGAAGTATTAATAGGAGCAGCAGTCCGAAGAAAACACCCAAATATTTCAAATTGCCGCGCAAATCGACGGCGTCGGCGAAGTGGATAGGCGAGAGGCGGCTTGTGCGCTGCTCGATGGTGGCGGCCAAAAGCGCGTTGTCGGTCTCGGCTTCCATTTGGTTGCTCAACTGTATGGTGTTCAGCAGTTTGTCCTTGATTTCGGGAAAGAATTTCCCGATGAGGACGGAAGCCTGTTCCACCGACATTTTCTTTCTGAACCGAATCAGATTGACCAAAGGAATGAGGAAATAATACACCGCAACGAAGGTCGAGCCCGCCAAAAGGAACAGGAACAGCACGAACCGGCCCTTGGGCGGAAACCATGAAACGTACTCCAATCCATTGATTATCAGATAGAATACAATCCATAATACCGCACCTACCAACACACCTTGTATCAGGCGGTTGAGGTAGAACTTCCGCGTGAAGCCCTCGATTTTTGCTATCAATGCGTTAGGTGCAGACATATCCAAATTAGAATAAACTGCAAAAATAGGGATTTTTGCAGACATGAACGGAATCTTGTGAAAGAATCACTATTTTTGCAGCCTCAAAACCAAAGCAACATGAACGAAGTCAGAGTCAGATTTGCCCCCAGCCCGACGGGCCCGCTGCACATCGGGGGCGTACGCACGGCATTATATAACTACCTGTTTGTCAAGAAGAACGGCGGCAAGATGATCCTCCGCATCGAGGACACCGACCAGACGCGCTTCGTGCCGGGTGCCGAGGAATACATTGTGCAATCCTTAGACTGGTGCGGCATCAAGTTCGACGAAAGCGACTATGTGGGCGGCGAATATGGCCCCTACAAGCAGAGCAACCGCAAGCACCTCTACAAGCAATACAGCGACGAACTCTTGGCCAAAGGCTGTGCCTACATCGCCTTCGACACCGCCGAGGAGCTGGACCAATACCGCAAGGAAGCCGAAGCCAACAAGCAGACTTTCATCTACAACTGCCAGACGCGCAAAAACCTACGCAACAGCCTGACGATGAGCAAGGAAGAAGTCGAAAAGCTGATGGCCGACGGCGTGCCATACACGGTGCGTTTCATGATTCCCGAAAACCGCGAAATCGTCATGCATGACTTGATTCGCGGCGAGGTGCGTGTGCAGACCAACACCTTGGACGACAAGGTCTTGTTCAAGAGCGACGGCATGCCGACCTACCACTTGGCCAACATCGTCGATGACCATTTGATGAAAATCAGCCACGTCATCCGTGGCGAGGAATGGCTGCCCTCGATGCCGCTCCACGTCATGCTCTACGAGGCTTTCGGCTGGGAAGCGCCGCAATTCGCCCACCTGCCCTTGCTGCTCAAACCCGATGGCAACGGAAAGCTCAGCAAGCGCGACGGCGACCGTCTCGGTTTCCCCGTCTTCCCGATGTTCTGGCAAGACCCGAAGACCGGCGACACGGCCATGGGCTACAAGCAGTCGGGCTACTATCCGGAAGCGTTCATCAATATGTTGGCTCTGTTAGGTTGGAACCCCGGCACCGAGCAGGAAATCTTCACGATGGACGAACTCATCCAGGCCTTCTCGCTCGAGCGCTGCAGCAAGAGCGGCGCGAAGTTCAACGTGGAGAAGACCAAGTGGTTCAACCACGAATGGCTGATGCGCAAGTCTGACGAGGAGGTCGGCAAGGACTATCAAGCTTGGCTGAAGGCCGAAAAGGGCATCGACACGCCGCTCGATTTCGCCGTGAAAGTGGCTGGTTTGGTGAAAGATAGGGTCAATTTCGTGAAGGAAATCTGGGACCAGAGTTTCTTCTTCTTCGAGGCCCCAACGGAATACGACCCCGTGACGGTCAAGAAACGCTGGAAGGAAAACTCGGCCGAGACGATGCTGAAAGTGAAGGAAGTCATCAGCGGCATCGAGCCTTTCGATTTGGCTAACATCGACGAGACCTTGAACAACTGGATTACCAGCAACGAGCTTAACATGGGCTTGGTGATGAATGGCCTCCGCCTGATGGTGGTTGGCGCTGGCAAGGGTCCGCACATGGGCGAAATCCTCGAGCTTTTGGGCAAGGAAGAAACCCTCAAGCGCATCGATGCGGGCGTGAAAGCCTTGGGATAACGTCTCTCAAGCCAGGTTCAATCGACCAGCAAACGTTGGGTTACAACGCCTCTTTCGGTGGCGATTTTTACCATGTAAACACCTAATACAAAATCACTTGTGTTCAGCGTGCAGCGGTTTTCGCCGTGGAGCGTTTTTGCCTCGATTTGTTGTCCCATGAGGTTGTAAACCACAATGCTTTGTAGTCCGTCTTCTGACAGCACCTGTACGGCATCGGTGGTTGGATTGGGGTATAAGCAAACCTTGACGGCTTCATGGTCTTCAACGTCGGCGTGACTCAAACCTGCCAAATGTGCCACCGCACCGAGATTGACTTGCGCAAACCTTCGAGACTGCTCCAAGTTGTTGACACTCAAGCCTAAAACATCTTCTCTCGTGTGGATGAACGGCGAACTGGCATGAACATCCTCAAAAGGATGCAGCGCAGGGTAGCCGCTTCGGTTGAATGAGGAGAAGTCGCTGTCGCCATGGGGCATCCAGTTTTGGCGGACGGGCATGTCGGGAAAATAGGTGTGGCAAACATCGAAGAACATATTGGCCAAAAGCGAGTCTTGGTTCACATAGACCACATGCATGTGAATGTCGGAGCCTTCCTCAAGGTAGCCGTTCATGTCCATGTTGAAGTAACCAATGATATCTAATTGTTTTTCAGCGCATTCCTTTGCATAGGCCTCGCTTCCGATGAGGCCGATTTCCTCGGCGTTCCAGTTGCAATAGAGAATGGTGCGGTCGAACTTGTGGCGGCTGAGCAACCGTGCGGTTTCCCAAATGCCGGCCACTCCAGTAGCGTTGTCGTCCGCCCCAGGGGCTCGAATGGTGTCGGGGTCAGTACCGTCGATGTTCCATGAGTCGTAATGTGCACCGCAAATCACGAATTCTTCAGGTTTTGTGGTACCCCACTGGATGGCAAGAACGTTGTCTGCAGTCTCTGCCGGGAACCCTGGCTTGTCGATTTTGAAGTCGTGCAAAATCACCGTGTCGATGCCGTCAAGGCTATTGTAACGCGCTGCAAGCCAGTTTTGTACGTCGTATATATGGCGACTGTCGCAGCGACGGTTCCAATAGGAACTCAGGTGCACTATGGAAGCCTCGATGCTGTCTGTCGATACCGAATCCATCATGGCACGGATTTCAGGGTCTTCTTGTGTGATGACAGGATAGGTGTGTTCGTAGATGTGAGGCGCCTGCGCGAAAACGCCAAAACTTCCTGCCAAAAGCAATGCGCAAAGAATGAATCTTTTCATAGTCCTTTTACATGGGGTTTGCCTGCAATGAAATCTTTCAAGTAGAACGGTTCAAAATACGCAACATCGACATAATCCTGTGCCTTCAAGGCTTTTTCCGCCAAAGGAAGCATGAACGCCGCCGAGGGCTTGAAGCCGTCGATGATGTTGATATTCGGTTGGTTTTCAAAGAGTTTTCCAAGTTTTGGCGCACCGTCGCCGAAAAGCCACAGACGGTGGTTGAGCCTCAGTTCCGCAAACGAGTTTTCGTCGATGACACGGGCTTCGGTGTCTTCGATTTTGTTCAGGTTGGCATCGAAAATGGCGGCGTAAACCTCCATCCTTCGGGCATCTATCATTGGGATAAGCAGGTCGTTTTCAGTGATTTGGCTTCCGAGTTTCATCTTCATTCCGTAGGCCATGGCTTCCAACGTGTCGATGGCCATCAGCGGCAGGTCGGCGGCATAGCAGATGCCCTTGGCCGTGCTTACGCCGATGCGCAGGCCTGTGTAGGAGCCTGGACCTTTGCTGACTGCCACGGCATCCAGCTGGCGATAGTCGATTCTCGCCGTTTCCATCACCTCACGGATGAAGTTTGTAATTTTCTCAGAGTGAGCGTTTTGTCCTTCCGTTTCGCGCAAGGCGATAGTGCAGCAGCTCTCGTTGAGCGCGACCGAGCAAACAGGTGTGGCCGTTTCCAAACAAAGAATCATATCGTTTCGTTTTGTCAGGCAAAAATAGGGAATTATGGCAAATAATACGTTTTTTTCATTAAAACGAGGTGAAAAAACACCAAATTTCCCTACCTTTGCCCTTTATTTTGTACGACAAATAAGGTTTTTGTTAAAATATTGAAAATTAGTTCCTTAGAAAGTTTAATTGGGACTTAGGAGGCGGAGCTATATTATGAAGGAAACCGAAAACTTCATCTCGAAGGCCACCCGACGCAATTGGGAAAAGCTGCAAAACGGCGGCAGCGAGCGGCTGACGCGAAGGGCCAACAAGAGCCTTTCGCAACGCATCGTCACGCCCGAAGGCTATGTGATGGCGGGCAGCCTGCCGCGTTTCGTGGAGGATTTGAAGTCGGCCAACCATCCCATCGACAAGCTGGTGTTCACGCTTTGCGCCATGTATTTGGAACACAACCGCGTGAACGAAGGAAACAAACGCCGTTTCTTCGAGGAATACGCTCATTGTCAACGGATTGAACTTAGTGTGCCGCGCCAGATCCTGAAAAACCGGCAGGACGACTGGATCGGGTTCGTCTATCAGTCGCTGACGGCTGAAGGACAGCGCATCCTGAAAGGGCTTTACTACACCAAACCGTTGGTTGTCAGCGAAATGCTTTCCGACATTCGCATCTTGAGCGGCGAAAGGTTCCTCGACCCTTGCTGCGGCAGCGGCATTTTCTTCCTGAAACTCGAACACGCCGAGTTGGAACAGCTTTTCGGCATCGACAACGACCCGCTCGCGGTGATGATTGCCAAGGCCAATCTGATGGTAAAATATTATGAATCATCGGTTTATCCTCAGATTTACCAGATGGACTTCTTGCTGCACGCGGCCTCGGCCTTGGGCGACATGAAATTCGACTACATCGTCACCAACCCGCCTTGGGGCATGGAACGAGGCAAACGCCACGAGTCGGATGTCATCGCCTCACACGAAAAGGCGGCCCTGTTTTTCACCGAGGCGTTTAAGTTGCTGAACCGTAATGGAATACAGCATTTTCTTCTTCCTTCATCTGTCCTAAAAATCAAGGTGCACGCCGATTTCCGCCGTTTCGTGATGCACAAAACCCGCATGGAAAGCATAAGGCAGTACCAAGAGCGTTTCAAGGGGGTCTTCACTGACTTCGTCAGCCTGAAGGTGAGCCACAAGCCCGTGTTTGGCGAACAATCCTATCGCGTTGTTGGGGCCGACGACACGGTCTCGACAAAGGAAATACGCATCATCGACGACGCGTTTTGCCCCATCCCCATCCTCAACGACCGTGTGGAGGCCATTCTTGCCAAGGCAGAGCGTTTGCGCCACGACGACCTCTCACACAGCCAATGGGCTTTGGGCATCATCACGGGCAACAACGCCAAAGCACTGAAAGACAGGCCGAGAAAGGGGTTGGAGAAGATTTACATGGGCAAGGACATCGACAAGTACAAGCTCAAGCCCGCGAGCCGTTATATAAAATACAATCGTGCTGATTTCCAGCAATGTGCGAAGGACGAGTTCTATCGCGCAAAGGAGAAGTTGGTGTATAGGTTCGTCTCGAGTCGGCTCTGTTTTGCCTACGACGACAAGCAAAGGCTGTTCCTCAACAGCGCGAACATCCTCATCCCTGAAGTTGAAGGCATGAGCATCAAGACAGTGCTGGCTTTCCTCAACTCTTCTTTGTTCAACTACTTGTATGTCAAGCGTTTCGGCGATTTGAAAATCCTGAAGGGCAACCTTTGCGCCTTGCCGTTCCCGAGCATTTCGAAAGAGGATGACGTAAGACTTACGGTTTTGGTTGACTGCGCCTTAAAGGGCGACACCGAGGCCATTAAAGAAATAGATAAACACATTTTTTCTTTGTATCAGTTTGAAACAGAGGAAATTGAAATAATCTTGAAATCTGAAATTTGAAATCATGAATATCCTTGTCACAGGCGGTGCCGGCTTCATCGGCTCGCATACCTTGGTGGAACTCGCGGCGGCAGGCCACAAGACCGTAGTCATAGACAATCTCAGCAACAGCAACCGCAAGTCGCTGGAGCGCGTTGAAGAACTGACAGGCAAGAAGATACCTTTTTATGAAGTCGATATTCGCGACCGCGAAGGCCTCAATCGCGTCATGGAAGCCCATCGCTTCGATGCCTGCATCCACTTCGCCGGACTGAAAGCCGTGGGCGAAAGCGTAGAAAAGCCTTGGGAATACTACGAAAACAACATCGGCGGCACGCTGACCCTACTTGATGTGATGCGCCAACACGGCTGCAAAAACATCATCTTCTCGTCGTCGGCCACCGTCTATGGCGACCCTGCCATCATTCCCATCACCGAGGAATGTCCGAAGGAGCATTGCACCAACCCTTACGGCCAAACCAAGAGCATGTTGGAGGAAATCATGATGGACATGCAAAAGGCCGACAAGGAGTGGAATGTTGTGCTGTTGCGCTACTTCAACCCCATCGGTGCGCACCCGAGCGGCAGGATAGGCGAAAACCCCAACGGCATCCCGAACAACCTGATGCCTTACGTCACCCAGGTGGCCGTGGGCAAGCGCGAGGAACTCGGCGTTTTCGGCAACGACTATCCGACCCCCGACGGCACGGGCGTGCGCGACTACATCCACGTCGTGGACTTGGCACGTGGTCATGTGGCGGCATTGCAAGCCATCGAAAAGCATTGTGGCTGCGCTATCTATAACCTTGGCACGGGACAGGGCTACTCGGTATTGGACGTGGTGAAGACCTTCGAGAAAGTCAACGGTATCAAGATTCCGTACAGCATCAAGCCGAGGCGTGCGGGCGACATCGCCACCTGCTACAGCAATCCCGCCAAGGCGGAACGCGAGTTGGGCTGGAAGGCGCAATTTGGTCTGGAAGAGATGTGTCGTGATGCTTGGAACTGGCAACGCAACAATCCGGAAGGATATTAACAAAAACACAACATATAAACACAACATATTATGAATTACAAACGCACCATCATCATTACCGGCGGCGCGGGCTTCATCGGGAGCCACGTCGTGCGCCTCTTCGTGAACAAGTATCCCGAATACAAGATCATCAACCTCGACAAGCTGACCTACGCCGGCAACCTTGCCAACCTCAAGGACATCGAGGACAAGCCGAACTACAAGTTCGTCAAGATGGACATCTGCGATTTCGAAGGCGTCCTGAAACTGATGCAAGAAGAACGCGTCGATGGCATCATCCACCTCGCGGCGGAGAGCCATGTGGACCGCTCCATCAAAGACCCGTTCACCTTCGCGCAGACCAACGTGATGGGCACGCTGAGCCTGCTGCAGGCGGCCAAACTGACTTGGGAAGCCCTGCCGGAGAAATTTGAAGGGAAGCGCTTCTACCACATCTCTACCGACGAGGTATACGGCGCCCTGGAGATGACCCATCCAGAAGGGATAGAGCCGCCGTTCACCACTAAGGCCTCCAGCGGCGAGCACCATCTTGCCTATGGCGAGAAGTTCTTCACAGAAGATCTCAAATATCAGCCGCACAGCCCGTACAGTGCATCCAAGGCCTCCAGCGACCACTTTGTTAGGGCGTTCCACGACACCTACGGGATGCCAACCATAGTGACCAACTGCAGCAACAACTACGGACCCTACCAGTTCCCCGAGAAACTGAT
>JAFSJF010000005.1 GCA_017439405.1 Bacteroidales bacterium | reverse complement strand
TTCTACCGACCAAGCCGCCGCTGTCACGGTTTTTGCAAGGCTTGGGCTTTAACTTTGCCTCCCCAAAGCTGTGCGGTAAAGCAGACAGGCAGGGTGCTCGTCCTCGTTCCTGCGGGCGAACACTCTGCCTGTCTGCAACACCGCCCAGCGCCGCGCGACGGCCTGCCACTACTTCTATATCGCCCTGGGCAAGAGTCGCAGCGGTCGCGGGCATCATCTATTTTTCTTTTAGCCCTTGCTCCGCTGCGACACATGCCCGGGGCGGCAACATGGTATTTGGAAAGCCTCTACTTCTCTGAAATTCTTATGAAAGGCCGTCGCGCCTTACCCACGGCTTAGGCTTGATGATGGGCAAAAACACCGCGCCAGCGGCTGACTCAACTGCTATCTTTAAGCTTCAACGGACTTGAAAGCCCTCGTTCGTTAGCACGAAAGGACGAAAGCACGTTAGTACAAAAACACCTAACTTCAAACTCCCAACTATTAGCCTTTACCGTCCAAGCCGCCGCTGTCATGGTTTTTGCAATGCTTGGGCTTTAACCCTGCCTCCCCAATGCTGTTCGGCAATGTTGCCGTTCAAAAAGTTGCCCCTTCGTTCCTCGTGTCAACTTTTTGCCCGTCAATAATGCCGCCCAGCCCGCGCGACGGCCTGCCTCTACTTCTCAATCGCCCCGGGCAAGAGTCTCGCGGTCGCGGGCTTCATCATTTTTTCTTTAGGCCCTTGCTCCGCTGAGACACTTGCCCAGGTCGGCTACATGGTTATTGGAAAGTCTCTACTTCTCTGAAAGTCTAATGAAAGGCCGTCGCGCCTTACCCACAGCTTGGGCTTGATGATGGGCAAAAACCCCGCCAGCGGCTGTCAATACTGAATGTCTAAAACCGACCTGATAAAGACAACCTTTCCATCCCTCATCACAAGGCATTGACTGTAATCATCAATGTTTTGCAGTTGCCCCTCGATAGTCTTATAGGCTCCACCTGCTTTCCTTTTGTCAGGCTCAAAATAGGTCACAACAATAGCAGGATGCTCGTTGATGACTTCACGCAGGTAGGCCATTTTTTGGTTGAGGATTTCGCTGTCCTCATCGGCCAACTCCATCTGTGAATCAGTCAAGCGGGCAGTCTCTTCGATGGCTGCTGCATGGCCAGTCAAGGCTGCAAACGGGGCAAACTGAGCCGCACGGTTCATCATGCTCATCTGGGGATGCCTCTCCGACACATGATGCGGCAAATTGATGATATCATCGTAGTTGTCAATCATGCCTTATGCCCTCCAATTTGTTGATTACGCTCTTTGGCGGTTGCACCTTCCTCAAAGTTCAAGCCCTTCAGGATGGCATTCTTGCCGAATTTCTCCTTGATGCCAAGCAAGGCCTCTTGAACTTTTCGCTCTTTGGCCAAGTCTTCAGCTTGTTCCTCCTCCTGTTGAGCCTTTTCACCGTAGTCGGTGAAAAGGTCAAGCTGCTCGATAGGCTTCACCATTGAAGCCTCCTCCTCGCTGATGACATGGTTCACCGTTACATTGATGCGCCTCACAAGCAAGTTAGGGTTGACAATCTTGGCGAACAAATCCCTGACCGCTCGCAAGATGATCTTGCTCGACGAGGTGGGCTTTTCCAAGTTCGCCGTGCCGTGGGCATGTTTCGGAACCTGACGGCCATAATAGTCTGTAGTGACAGGGCCAAAGTATTTCGCTTTCAAAGCAGGGTCGGTAAGGTTTTCAGCATCATAGCTGATGGTCAGCACAATCTGGTCAGCCACCAGATTGTGCTTCACCAAATTCAGCGAAACCTCGTCGGCCATTTCAAGCACGACGACTTTGGCCTTCTTATAGTCGTAGCCTTCCGTTAGCACTTGGCCGCTACTGATGGAATTCGTTTCCGGCTTGTAAGCCTTCACCTCCTTCATGCCGACAGGTTCCCAGCCCCAGGCATGATCGATGAGCAGTTCCGCATTTACCCCGAAGAGGCTGTAAAGCAGCTCTTCGTTCTCAATGCTACACCTTGCGACTTTGCCCATGGTGTCCATACCATGCTGCTCCAGCTTTTGGGCGATGCCTTTACCGACACGCCAAAAACTGGTCAAAGGCTTGTGGTTCCACAGCTCTTTGCGGTAACTCATTTCATCGAGTTCCGCAATTCGCACCCCATCCTTATCGGCTGGGATGTGCTTCGCCACAATATCCATGGCCACCTTACACAGGTACATGTTTGTGCCGATGCCAGCCGTTGCCGTGATGCCTGTAGTGGCCAGCACATCCCTGACCATCTTCAAGGCCAGTTCGTGAGCCGTCATCTTATAGCTGTCGAGATAATCCGTGGCATCGATGAAGACTTCATCGATGGAGTAGGGATAGATATCTTCAGGAGCGATATATTTCAGATACACCTCATAGACTCTTGTGCTGTACTGGATATAGTACGCCATCCGTGGCGGTGCCACGATGTAGTCCAACTCCAGCTCGGGATTCTCCTTCAGCTCAGGGTCATAATAGGACTTGTCCGTGAAAGGGGTATATCCGATTCTTCGCTTTCGCTCCCGATTGATTTCCTCGACTTTTTGAATGACTTCAAAAAGTCTCGGACGGCCTCCCACACCGTAGGTTTTCAGCGAAGGTGAAACAGCCAGGCAAATGGTTTTGTCCGTCCTACTTTTGTCGGCCACGACCAAGTTGGTGGTCAGAGGATCCAGACCACGCTCCACACATTCCACTGAAGCGTAGAATGATTTCAGGTCGATGGCTATGTAGGTACGCTGTTTCATACGCTGCAAAGATAGAACTTTTACCTTTAGGAAAGGTTGATGACCCACCGCACAGCCCACCCAATAAAAAACCGAGGGGGAAATCGGTGTTCCCTGCGTCGCCGCTTCTTGCGCCTGCCTTGGTGTGCGCAAGGCTATAACGAGCGCCAATAGAAAAAAATGCTGAGCTGACGTGCGCTTTTTTCTGTTGGCGGCCTTGCGCAACACCGCCGCTTCCTTCGTCTG
>JAFSJF010000082.1 GCA_017439405.1 Bacteroidales bacterium | reverse complement strand
CGCCATCACCGAGAATCCTTACACCCTTACCGGCCTTGAACTCGCCACTACCTACGAAGTGAAGGTGCAGGCCGACTGCGGCGACAGCCAAAGCGACTGGACCAACGCCGCCAGCTTCACCACCGACCTCTGCATGCCTGAGAACCAATGCGAAATCACCTTCGAACTCACCGACAGCTACGGCGACGGCTGGAACGGTGCTTACATTGCAGTTGTTGATGTGGCAACGGGAACTGAATTGGCGCAAATGACCAACGAGAATCTTGACGGAGTTACCCAAACTCCGGAAACACAGTCCCTAACCCTCGCCGTGTGCGATGGTCGCGAAATCACATTCGAGTGGCACGCTGGAAGCTTTGATGACGAGGCTTCCTACGTCGTTTATGACATCAATGGCGAAGTGATCTTCGAAGGCAGCGATGCCATGAGCGCACCGGTGAACTACACCGTGAGCTGCACCGTCTCCACCTGCCGCAAGCCTACCGACTTGGCCTATGGCAACCTTGGCTCCACCACCGCCGTGCTGAGCTGGACCGAGAACGGCGAAGCCACCGAATGGGTTGTGGCCTACAAGACCGCCGAAGACACCGACTTCACCGAAGTGAACGCCGCCACCAACCCCTTCACCCTCGAAGGCCTCACCCCCGAAACGGCTTACACCGTGAAGGTGAAGCCCGAATGCGACGTGGAGAAGTGGAGCGACGAACAGACCTTCACCACCATGGCCGCCTGCTCGGTTGACAACGTCAGCATAAGCGACGTGACGCACTACACCGCCAACGTCGGCTGGGACGGCGAAAGCGCCGACGGATTCACGGTGAAGTATAGGACGGCTGCGGGCATCAATGCCTCCTTCTCCGAGGGCTTTGAAAACGGCATCGGGAGTTGGTCTCTTGTGAATTGCCAAAACAGTACTGGCATTAATAGTTCTGCAAACCATTCTGGCAGCAACGGATTCCGATTCTATTACAGGTCCAATCCTCCGCAATATCTCATCTCACCTGAATTGAATGGCATTACGGAAGGTACGAAGTTGGAGTTTTATTACAAGAACTCTAGTACCTCGTATACGGAGACCTTCATGATTGGTACCGCTACGACAACAGGTACAACCGCTGATGAAATCGAAGCCAACTTCACTTTTGGCGATGAAATCAGCGTCCAAGATGGACAATGGCATCTCTATAGTGCCACTATCCCCGCTGGCACCACCTACATTTGTTTCAAACTCACTTCAGATAACGCGTATTTTCTCTACATTGACGATATAGTTGTGGGTGTAGAGGTTGCCGCCGGCGTATGGCAGACCGTCAGCGCCACCGCATCACCGGCCAACCTCGAAGGCCTCGAGGCCGGCACGGAGTATGACCTGACGGTTGTGCCCAACTGCGACGAGACGCTTGCTACCGACATCCAGCAGTTCACCACCTTGGCCGACAACGTGAAGATCTTCGTCACCGAAGGCGACTGGAACGAAGCCGGCAACTGGATGGACGGCCTCACGCCCACCCTCAACGACAACGCCCAACTGCAAGCCAACGCCACCATCACCGGCCTGGCCACGGCAGACAACGTCACCTTCGCCAGCGGCAAGACCCTCACCATCGCCGACGGCGGACAGCTGCAAACCAACACTGCCGTCGCCGCCACGGTGCAGAAGCACATCTCGGGCTACAGCAACTACAGCGGCCAGGGCAACGGAGGCTACTACCTCATCGCCAACCCGCTAAGCAGCGCCATCTCCACTTCCGGCATCGAAGCCGCCGGCCTGCTCAACGGAGACTACGACCTCTACAGCTGGAGCTGGATCCAAGACTACGGCCTTGAATGGGCCAACTACAAGCTGCAAGCGTTCAGCCTCGACACCGGCACGGGCTACCTCTACGCCAACCAAGACGACGTTGACCTCACCTTCACCGGCACCGTCGTCGCCAACGGCAGCACGGCGAGCAAGCTCATCCACTCCGACTACATATCCGGAAAACTAGGCATCGTGACGCTCGCGGGCAACCCGTTTGTGTGCAACGCCTATTTGGTGGACGCCGACAACGCCCCGTTGTCCTACTACAAGATGAACGACGACGGCGACGTCATCACGGTTTCAACCGCAGCCATCGCCCCCATGGAAGGCATCTTCTACCAAACCAATGACAACGACAGCTACATCTACTTCACGAGAGAGACGCCCGCCGCAAGCACCAACAACGGCAGCCTGACGATGAGCCTCACCGAGGCCGGCACCAGCGCCAACGTGAAGGACAACGCCATGCTGCGCTTCGGCAATGGCAACGTCCTCGAGAAGTTCAGCTTCCGCGAAGGCAGCAGCAAGGTCTATATCCCGCAAGACGGCAAGGACTACGCCGTGGTCAACGTCGGCAACGTGGGCGAAGTGCCTGTCAGCTTCAAGGCCGAGAGGAACGGCGCCTACACGCTGAGCTTCAACAACGAGAACGTCACGTTCAGCTACCTGCACTTGGTTGACAACATGGCCGGCGCCGACATCGACCTGCTCGAGACTCCGAGCTACACGTTTGACGCCCGCTATACCGACTACGCCACGCGCTTCAAGTTAGTGTTTGCCACGGGCGCCACCGCCGAGGGCGAAAGCTTCGGCTACGTCAACGCCGCCGGCAACCTCTGCGTCTTCGGCATCGAAGGCACGGCCACCCTGCAGGTGATCGACGTCACGGGCCGCATCCTCAGCAGCGAGACCTTCAGCGGCGGCTACGAGAAGCGCCTCAACGCCTCAACGGGTGTGTACATGCTCCGCCTCATCAACGGCAACAATGTCAAGGTCCAGAAGATGGTTGTGAAGTAAAGAAAAGCTGTCAGCCATCAGCAGTCAGCTATCAGCATGCCTCTACGCTGCTGACAGCTGATTGCTGAGAGCTGAGAGCTGAAGAAGCTAAAAACGAAACAATAAATTAGATACAACGAATAAAACCTAAAACACAATGAAAAAACTAGCATTGACCATCGCAATCGTCCTTGGAACGGCCATCGGCCTCACGGCCCAGCAGAAGAGCGGTGGAGGACTCTTTGAGCGCGGCAACGTCACCGAAGAGGACTACAACAGCGCCTACGGCAGCAGCCAAATCGACCTGTTCGGCAACATCCGCGCCGACGACCTCACGATCGAGCTGCCCAACCACGGCCAGGACGAGAACCAGAACGCCCCCTTGGGCAGCGGCATCGCGGTGCTGCTCGGCCTTGGCGGCGCCTACCTTGTGGCCAAGAAACGCCGCGAGGAATGACAACCGACGAGGAGACGCGCGACGCCACGTCTCCCAACGCCACCCGACCGGCATCCCCGAAAAGGGGGTGCCGGTCCTTTTTTTGCGCCGCTCCGCCCCAAGAAGCGCCCGCCCCGAAACGGGCTTCGCTTCTTTTTTCGCCCAAAGCCCGCCGCTGTTCCAAAATAATGCTTACCTTTGCGGCAAAATCGAAGCCACCAACGCAGACAAACTGACAAACAATGGAAAGAATCGGACTAACCTACAATACCGAAAAAGAGCCTATCGTCATTTCCGAATACGGACGCAACATCCAGGAGATGGTCAAGAAACTGGTTGAGATTGAGGATCGTAACGTACGCACAGAGGCCGCCAAGCACATCGTCGGCATCATGGGGCAGATGATCCCGCAACCCAAGGACTCGCCCGACTACCAGCACAAGCTCTGGGACCTGCTCCACATCATCTCCAACTTCAAGCTGGACGTGGACAGCCCCTACGAGCGGCCTGTCATCGAAGCGCGAAGGAGACCACATCATCTTGACTATCAGAACCATCACATCAAATACGGCCATTATGGGCATTATCTGCTCAAGATGATCGAAGCCGCCTCGCTGGAGGAAGACGAGGAAGTCAGGCAAGCCCTGGCCCAAGCAATCGCAGCCCAGATGAAGCGGAACTACCTGGAATGGAACAAGAACACCGTCAACGACCAAACCATCATCGACGACCTGAAGTCCCTCTCGGGAGGCCGCCTCGTGCTGTCCAACGAAGTCAAGGTGAACATGAACGCTGGAAAAGGCCAGCAGCAGCAACAGCAAGGCAAGAAGAAGAAAAAGAAAGTGCCGAACCTGAAGGCCAACATGAACAACCCGAACAACCCGGCGTACAAACTGAGGATGCAGCAACTGGGAAAGTTGTAGTTTGGCTCTAAACTGTAAACCGTAAGCCATAAGCAACTTACAGCTAAAGCTCAAAGCTCAAAAACACGGTTCAAACAAGCTTACTGCTTATTGCTTACTGCTTAAAGCTCAAAAAAATATGGCATCACTGAAGATCAAAGGCGGCAACCGGCTACATGGGGAAATCGTCCCGCAAGGCGCGAAAAACGAGGCCATGCAGATCCTCTGCGCCTGCCTGCTCACGGAAGAGAAGGTCGCCATCCACAACCTGCCCGACATCCTCGACATCAACAACCTGATTGCCCTCCTGGAAGGCATGGGCGTGACGGTGGAACGCACGACAAGGCACGACATCACCTTGCAAGCCAAGGCCATCGACTTCGGCTATTTCAAGGGAGCGGACTACCAAAGCACGGCTTCCAAGCTGCGCGGCAGCGTGATGATGACCGGCCCCATGCTGGCCCGCTTCGGCAAGGCCCACATGCCCAAGCCCGGCGGCGACAAGATTGGGCGGCGCAGGCTCGACACGCATGTCATCGGCCTCCAGAAACTCGGAGCCATCTTCGATTTCGACAGCTACGAAGTCGGGGTGCGACAAGGCGGACTGAAAGGCTGCTACATGCTACTTGACGAGGCCTCCGTCACCGGAACGGCCAACATCGTCATGGCCGCCGTGATGGCCCAAGGAACGACAACCATTTTCAACGCCGCCTGCGAGCCTTACCTTGTGCAACTCTGCACCATGCTCAACAACATGGGAGCCGACATCAAGGGCGTTGGCTCCAACCTTTTGACCATCAACGGCGTAAGCTGCTTGCATGGCACGGAGCACACGCTCTTGGCCGACATGATCGAAGTGGGCAGCTTCATCGGCATGGCCGCGATGACGGGCAGCGAAATAACCATCAAGAACGCTGGAATAGCGCAGCTTGGCATCATCCCCGACGTGTTCCGCAAGCTCGGCATCCAAATGGAATACCGTGGCGACGACATCTTCGTCCCCGCGCAGGAGCACTACGAGGTGCAGACATTCATGGACGGCAGCATCCTCACCGTGGCCGACGCGCCATGGCCCGGCTTCACGCCCGACTTGATCAGCATCGTCCTTGTGGTGGCCACCCAAGCCAAAGGCACCGTCCTCATCCACCAGAAGATGTTCGAGAGCCGCCTGTTCTTCGTCGACAAGCTCATCGACATGGGCGCGCAAATCATCCTCTGCGACCCTCACCGCGCCAACGTCATCGGCCTCGACCACTCCCACAACCTGCGCGGCATCCGCATGGCCTCGCCCGACATCCGCGCCGGCGTCGCCCTGCTCATCGCCGCCCTCTCCGCCGACGGCACCAGCATCATCGACAACAGCGACCAAATCGAGCGCGGCTACCAGTACATCGACAGGCGGCTGAACGCATTGGGAGCGGAGATCGAGCGGATGTGACCCTGCCTCACCTGTGCACAAACGGCACGTCACACATGTTTAGGATTTCCATCACGAATGCCCGCTCGCGAGGGCCGAAATGGTCGTCGGAGCGCGAGAGGCGTGTCATCATGCGCGAAAAGGTGCGCTTTTTCCCGTTCGACATGCGTTTTAGGGTATCGTAAGCCAGCTTCGGCAGCTCGTTCTTCGGGATCGGGGTGAAATCCCGGGAGTCAAGCTCCAGTTCCGCAAGGCAGGCCTCAAGGCACTCCTTTTCCGACTCATGGCTTTGGAAATCGGCATCAGCCAAGTTGAACAACACACTGGCGACCGCCCTTTGCTCCTCGGTGGTGAATTTTTCGTCCATAGCGACATTTTTTTGTGCAAAGAAACGATTTTTTCTATTTTTGCGACTCAATCAACACAAAAAACCACATGAAAATGAAAAAACTTTCCTTATTCTTCTTGGCTTTGGCGGCGTCGTTCACGCTGCAAGCCCAATGGGTTGACGACCCCGCACACAACACCTTCATCGCCAACTGCTCCGACGGTGCCAGCGAAATCTACACCTCGACCGACCCCGTTTCGGGCGACACCTACGTGCAATGGACAGCCGGTGCGAGCAACGGCTGGGTCCCTTATCTGCAACGCCTCACCTTCGACGGCACGCCCCAATGGGACACTGAAGGCATCCAAATCACCACACCCAACTTAGCCTCGTGGTCGCCGGGCTACGCCATGGCCGCCACCAACGACGGCGGCGTGGTCAGCGTGTTCCGCACCGCCGATGCGCACCATTTTGCCGTGAGAATCAACGCCGACGGCACCTTCCCGTGGGGCGAGCACGGCCTCATGCTCTTCGACGGCGCCGGGGGCGACCGTTCCGAAGTGATGGCAGGCAACGACGGCGGCGTGTGGGCACTCGGCACCGACTACGACTACAGCTATCTGCAATACGTCAGCGCCGACGGCACCTTGGGTCCCGTCATCACCGTTGGCGACGGTTCCCGCAACCACGACTTCGGCCTCATGGTGCCGGGCCTCGACAACAGCGTGCTGCTGGTTTACGAAAAGCAGCAATGGGCCTATACCTACTACTACGAGAAGGAGATCTGGGTGGTGGGCTACACCGTCGATGGCGTTCAAATCGCACCTGAGGAACAGCTGATGGCTCCCTACACCATGGGCGGCAGCTATTGCCACTACGTGGTGCCCGACGGTATGGGCGGCGGCTATGCATACATGTGGCACGCCGGCATTGGCGGCGCGTTCAACACCTATGTCTTCCATTTCGACGAATACGGCCACTCCACCATCGCCGACCTGAACGGCTGCGCGGTGCATTCCACAGACCCGTCGAACTACTATACAGGCGCCTACGCCACCGCCGACCCCATAAGCCACGACCTCATCATCGCCTACGAGCAGACCGACGCCACCACGCAGTCGCAAAGCCGAATCTACATGAATCGCATCACCCCGACGGGCGAAACGGTTTGGGGCGAAGGCATCCTCGTGGCCGATTACGTGAACGACCCCTACTCCGACATCCTGGTTGACGCTTTCGAAGACGGCAGCGGCTTTTCCGTCATCTACAACAAGGGCAATTACAACTCCACCATCGAGGCCATCGGCTTCGACATGGACGGCAACACCCTATGGACCAAGCAGATGAGTTCGACAAGCTATAGCAGAGCCATGTGCGACAACAGCACGGGCTTCCACTTTGGCCAAAACGTGGTGGCTTGGGTGAACGCGGCCAACGGCGGAGTCTATGGGCAAAACATCGGCATCGACGGCACCATGGGACCCATCGAAATGCCCGAGTTTTGCCTCGCGCCCGAAAACCTCCAAGGCGACTATTATTATGATGAGGAGACCGGTGCCTTCGGTGCCCTGCTCAGTTGGGACGCTCCCGAAACCCTGCCCTTGCATTACAACCTCTACCAATACGAGCCAATCGAAGCGAACAGGATTGTCATCGAAATCGACCCCGAAGCCACCTCCTATTTCCACGAAGTGGAGATGGGGACGAAAGTCTATCAGCTGACCGCCGTCTATGAGAACTGCGAATCGGACTTCGCGCTCACGCCAGAAGGAGAATACTTCGTCAGCATTTACATCACTGGAATCCAAGAGAATACGGACGACGAAATCGTCACCGTAACCCAAGTTTACAACATGAACGGTCAGCGCATGGACGGCACCGACACAAGAGACTTATGCAACGGCATCTATATCCTGCAAGGCCTGACCGAAGACGGCCGTTGGGTAAGCAAGAAAATCGTGGTGAACAGATAACCGGTACAGAAGGCGCGCACACCTTCTCCACTGGTAAAACAAAACAGGGACGCGCCGAGGCGCGTCCCTGTTGCCTTGTGGGAACTGTTGGACTCGAACCAACGACCCCCGCCTTGTAAGGGCGATGCTCTGAACCAACTGAGCTAAGCTCCCTTTTGCGCTGCAAAAATAGGACTTTTTTCGCTATTTTCGACAAAACCCGTCTGTTTTTCAAAGTTTTTACTATTTTTGTGGGACTCTAAAATCGACACACATCTATTCCATTCTTTATGAAACACAACGTTATCAGCAAGTTAAAGAAATACATTCCCCTTGTTTTACTCTTATTCGCTGTTGCATGCTGCATCCCCGCCATCGCCGACGTGGGCAACCAAAACCGATATAACGGCGGTGGCGACATCGGCGGCGACTTCGACCTGGGCCTGCTCATCGGATGGCTCATCAACCTGTTCATCGAAAGCCCCGTCTTGGGCCTGATCGTGGTGGTCGTCATCATCATCGCCTATCGCGTCATGAAAAAGAAAGGCAACGACCCCACCTATATTAATAGGAACATCGAGCAGCAGGCGGCCAACGACGTCACGATGGACTTCAGCGCCAGTGTCGCCGAACAAATCCAAGCCATCGACCCAGCCTTCTCGGCTGACAAGTTCATTGGCTTCGCACGCGAGGTGTTCATGACCATCCAAGCCGCCTGGACCGCCAAGGACTGGAAACCCATCCGCCCGTTTGAGAGCGAAACGCTGTTCAACACGCACAAGCAACAGCTGGACGAATACATCCGCCTCGGCAAGACCAACGTGGTGGAGAAAATCGGCATCAAGCACTGCTCGCTGCACAGCTTCCGGCAAGACGGCGACAAGGAGGTGCTCACCGTGTGGCTCAACGCCGTGATGCGCGACTACGTCATCGACGACGCCACCAAGAAAGTGCTCGAAAGCGATCCCAACCGCGACTGGTACATGAAATACGAGATGGTGTTCAACCGCAAGTCGGGCGTCAAGACCGACCCGGGCAAGAAAGGCAACGCCATCACCAATTGCCCCAACTGCGGCGCACCCACCGAAGTGACTTCGTCAGGCCAATGCGCCTACTGCGGCAGCGTCATCACCAACGGCGAGCATGATTGGGTGTTGACTGACATCCATTCACGGAGTTAGGAATGCGGAATGCAGAATGTAGAATGCAGAATGTAGAATGCAGAATGTAGAATGCAGAATGTAGAATGCAGAATGTAGAATGCAGAATGTAGAATGCAGAATGTAGAATGCAGAATCTTGAAATCTGAAATCTTGAAAATCAATCATAAACAATCAAACGAACAACAACATGGGACTTATCAAAGCAATCGCAGGCTCCATCGGCGGCACGTTGAGTGACCAATGGTTAGACCTGATCAAGTGTGACAACATGGACATGGACACCCTCATGGTGAAAGTGACCACCAAGTCAGGGCAAATCTCCAAGAAGAGCCGTATCATCGTGGCTCCCGGCCAAATCGCCGTGATTTACGACAGCGGCTCAGTGCTCGACGCCACCGCCGAGGAAGGCGTCTATAACTTCGACCAATCCTCGTCGCCCTCGTTCTTCGCGGGCGAGTTCGGCCCGGTCTTCAAGGAGATGTGGCAGCGCTTCACCTACGGCGGCACCCCCGCAAAGGAGCAGGCCGTGTTCTTCTTCAACATCAAGGAGATCCTCGACAACAAGTTCGGCACCGCCACGCCTATCCCCTTCCAAGACTGGTCGCACGCCATCCCGAACCAGATGACTGGTTCGCTGAGCCCGATGCGCGTCAACGTGCGCTGCTACGGCAAATACACCTTCAAGCTCGACGACGTGGGCATCTTCATGCGCATCCACGCAGGCACGGCTAACGTGGTGAAAAAGAACGATATCATCGAACAGATGCGTACCGAAGTGATGGCCTCGTTCCAGAACATCCTCAACGAAATGGGCAACAGCCAACATCGCGTGCCCGTGCTCGAATTGCCGAGCTACACCGACGAGATCAAGCAGGTGATGGACGAGAAGGTGTTCGACGCGCCCATCCGCGCCCGTGGTGTGAAGTTGGTCGGTTTCGCCGTCGAGTCCGTCTCGCTCGACGACGAGAGCCAAGCCAAGATCGACCGCTACGAGTACAGCTCCAACGCGATGATGCAGCAAGGCAAGATCATCGACGTGATGCAGACCGCCGCAGGCAACGAAGCCGGGGCGGCTGGCGCTTTCATGGGATTAGGCATGGCCAACATGGGCAGCGGCGGCATGACCGGCAGCGTAATGCAGAACGCTTGGAACGGCGGACAAGGCGGACAAGTGAACTACGACCCTTACAACCAAGGCGGCGGTGGCGGCGGTCAAGCAGCGCCCCAAGGCGTTCCCTGCCCAAAGTGCGGCACGCCCATCACGGGCAAGTTCTGCCCCGAATGTGGTACACCCGCCCCTGCTCCGGCAGCCAAGATGAAATGCCCAAAGTGCGGCACAGAAAGCACGGGCAAGTTCTGCCCTGAGTGCGGTACGCCCATGGCCGCCGTCGGCCCAAGGAAATGCCCGAAATGCGGCACGGAGGTGACCGGCAAGTTCTGCCCTGAGTGCGGAACACCCGTTTGATAGCGACAAAAAAACGTAGAGACGGTGTGCACACCGTCTCTACAATTTTGAATCGCGAGCGAATAACGGGGTTCGAACCCGCGACCCTCAGCTTGGGAAGCTGATGCTCTACCAACTGAGCTACATTCGCATTCAAGCCGCAAAAATACAGAAAAATTGGAATACCATAACCAAATAACATCAATTTTTTTAGGCACAAGCGTTGTGTCCCTACAACTGACAACTGCAAACTGTTAACTTCAAACTGAATACAATGCCCATCACAGAAAAAGAAGAACAAATCATCCGCGAGAGCTTCCATCCCAAATCGTGGAACGACATCAAGACCCACAACTCATGGTCGGTGTTCAAGATCATGGCCGAATTCGTGGAAGGAATGGAGAAAATGTCGAGAATCGGGCCTTGCGTGGCCATCTTCGGCTCGGCGCGCACCCAGCCTGGCGACAAATACTATGAAATGGCCGTCGAGATTGCCGAAAAATTGGCCGACTACGGCTTCGGCACCATCACGGGCGGCGGTCCCGGCATCATGGAAGCCGGCAACAAAGGCGCCCACCAAGGCGGCGCCACCAGCGTGGGACTGAACATCAACCTGCCCTTCGAGCAGCACTTCAACCCCTACATAGACCGCGACAAGAACATCGAGTTCGAGTATTTCTTCGTCCGCAAGACCATCTTCATGCGCTACGCCCAAGGCTACATCGCCATGCCCGGCGGCTTCGGCACCTTGGACGAACTCTCCGAGGCCATCACGCTCATCCAGACCAACAAAATGGTCGACTTCCCCGTCGTGCTCGTCGGGTCGGAATATTGGAAGGGCTTGATTGACTGGTTCAAAGACACCTTGCTCCGCGACAAGATGATCAAGGAAGAGGACTTCGACATCTTCCACATCGTCGATACCGCCGACGAGGCCGTCAAGGTAATCAAGGAGTTCTACAAGAAATACGCCATCAAGCCGAACTTCTAAATATGCGACGCTACATCGAAGTTCCGCTGCAACTGCTCGACATTGAAGGAGAAGGCTTCCATATCATGGTCAAAGGCTTGATTCATGGTAAGGAAGCCCATTTCCTTATCGACACGGGTGCCTCGCGCTCCGTCTTCGACCCCAAGACCATCGCCAACTTCATCGACCACCCCGAGTTTGAGAAAAAACAAGGCATGACCGCCGGCGTGGGCAGCTCCGACATCGAGAGTTCGACATTTATGATAGATTCGCTCTCTATAGGCGACATGGAAATCCATGATTATGAAGCCGTTGCATTGGATCTGGAGAACATCCACGAAATGTACGCCAAGCTCGGCCTTCCCCGCATCGACGGTATCATTGGCGGCGACTTGCTGAGGCGGCACAGGGCCATTATCAACTACAAGGCCAAGAAAATCAGGTTGAACCAATAGCGTTTCTCAACACGAATTGGATACGAATCACCGGAAATTCATTCATGGAAAATTCGTGATGCTTTCTTGGAAATCGATGTTTAATCAACAACGATTTTGCGCGTTTTGCCGTCAAGCGTGACGAAATACAGACCTTTCGGCAACGCAACCTTCTCTGAATCAATAATTTCCTTTTCCATAATCACCCTTCCTAACACATCCGTGATTCGCAAAACGCCCGTGCCTTCCACCGTGAAACAGCCCTCGGAAGGATTGGGATAGACCGAAAACAATCCGGCAAATTCTTCCTCAACGCCTTGACTCACAGCAATATTACTATTAAAGAGCTGCAATCCGCCGGAAAAGTTGCCCACCACCACCTCAAGCACGCCGTCGCCGTTCAAGTCGGCCACCGCGCCTGCGGAATGCATCCCGAAAGACTCGGGCATCCCAAGACAGATTTCCTGCCAAAGAAAGCTAACTTCTTCAAAAACAACATCATCGCTGACCCGATACAGGAATAGTTTCCCTTGTTCGGAACCCACGCAAAGCAACAGATCATTCCGATAATAGAATAAGGAGGGAACACTATACCCAAAATAAGAACTGGAATAGTCGCGTACGTCAACCGCCCCCCAAAAGTCAGAAACCAGCCCAAAATCATTGCCCTGCCCTTTGTAGAAAGAAAGCCTTCCCTCGATGTTGCCTTCCACCAAATCCAGCGTTCCATCACAGTCCACATCGAAATAGCATCGCGCAGACCACGATGAATCAATGCTCGGAACCGTTTCAATTTGCTCAAAAACAGGATATTGTGTTGTACCGATATTCTTGAAAACGGTAGTTTGTCCATAAAAGTCCCTTACCGTCAAGTCCGTCAAGCCGTCGCCATCACAATCGGTGAACGCAGGATAGGCGCCTTTGCCCACATCAATCATTTCGTTTTGGAGAAACGATTTTGTATAAAGCTGGAAATCAGGGTTTTCATTCGTTCCGCGATTCAGGTAAAGCCACACGGATTCTTTTCCTTCGCAAGCCATCGGATTGGGGTCGAAGGGCGAAACAAGCAGGTCGTCAATCCCGTCGTTGTCGATGTCGGTGAAAAACGGCACGGGCATTGAAGCTAACCGAATCGGCTCGTTTTCAGGGAATTGTGTCTGTTGGCTCACCATCAGCGCGTTTTCGGGCGTGCCGCCGTTTTTCAGGAAGGTGAGGCTTGGATAATCAACGTCGGCGAGGAGCAGGTCGGGAAGGCCGTTGCCCGTCAGGTCGCGCACGGCAAATGTCGCGCCTCGATGACGAAAGCTTTTTCCGTTCACAATCAGCGACTTGCCGAACAAGCAGGTGTCCAAAAACATCGTGTTGTCTTCCTCGCTTTCGGCCACGCGCCCCCAGCAATGGTCGGTCTTCTCGAACACGAGTGAATCGCGGCAGCCGTAACGCTCCATCGACTGGTTCTGGTGCTTTTCGATGAACGTGCCGAGTACGCCGAAGGTCAGGATGTCGAGGTCGCCGTCGCCATCAATGTCATAGATGGCGGGATAGTCGGCGTTGGTGGCGATGAGGTTCACTTCGCCCCCACCCTGCCATGAGGTAAGATAAGGAAAAACAACCAATTCAAAATCAACATATTCCGTAGAAATATTACGATATACTTTCATCCCGGCCCAGCCTTTTGAGTAGGTGAAGATGTCCTCGCGCCCGTCGCCGTCGTAATCGGCGAAGATGGCCCAATCGGTCAGTTTCGGGAAAAACTTGGCGTATTCCGGTGCAAAGACATAGTTGATTTCGCCCCTGCCGCCTCGGTTGAGGAAGCACAGCAGGCGGTTGCCGTGGCGGTCGAAGGCGATGAGGTCTTTCCGTCCGTCGCTGTCCAAGTCGATGCGTCCGAATTGGCAGGCGTTGAGGCCGCCCGCCCAAGGGAAAGCCAACGTGTTTTGGGTTGTCCTGACCTGAATGTCAACATTTTCCTGTGGGTTTCCGAAAAGCGAGAACGACAAGAAAAGGAGCATTATGCCGACACGGTGGTTCATTGGGTTTCGGCTTCGGTCGATTCGTCTTTCACATATTTGGCATCGAGGCAGAGGCGGAAGCCGCCGAAGGAGTTTTGCAGTTCGGGCAGGCGTTTGCCACGCCAGGCCACGCGGCTCGACGTTTCGGGCAACTGCCACGCGCCGCCACGGATGACGTACATTTCGCCGTCTTTGCCGAGGCGTGCGTTGCGTTCCTTGTCGTAGAACCGGTAAAGCGTTGAGGTCCACTCCCAAACGTTGCCGCTCATGTCGTAGATGCCCAATTCGTTGGGCTTGGTCTTGCCGCATTTGCGCAGCCGGCGCGTGTTGCCGTTGTGCCAGGCGCGTTTCTTGGTTTCGTTGCCGCCGCTGTAAACATAGCCACGGCTGTTGTTGCCGCCGCGAGCCGCAAACTCCCATTCCTCCTCAGTAGGCAGGCGGAAGTGCATCCCCGTGAGGCTGTCAAGGAGGCGGATAAACTCCTGAACCTCAAAGTAGTTGATGTTTGTGACGGGTTTTTTGCAGCATTTCTTCGCGCTTGGGTTGTAGCCCATCACGGCCTTCCAGAGCTTTTGGTTGACCTCGGTCTGGCCGATGTAGAAGTCCTCGCGAATGGTGACATGGTGAACGGGCATCTCGTCGTTTTGCGCGTGGCGGTCGTAGTTGAACTCGGCGGTGTCGATATGTTGCGTGCCCATCCAAAAACTGCCTTTATCGACACGCACCATCTTGAAAGTCACGCCATTGACGTTGTAGGAAGTGGGCGCGGGAATGGAGTCTTGTTGGGCGAAAAGGATAATTGGAGCCAACAAGAGCGACGCTACAAGAAACGCATGAAATCTTTTCTTCATAATACCATTTTTGATGCTGCAAAAATACGATTTTTTTTGACAATTGTTTTTTCCTGCCTTTTCGTCTGGAATTATTGCGTAGATTTGCCCCCATGAAACGGCGCTTTTTCATAGGACTGCTTTCGTTGTTGGCCTTGGCCGCCTGCGTCAAGGGCCCTGAGCCTGACGAAGGGCCGGGGCCAACGGTGATGCCCTCCCCCGCCTTGGCCGCCATCGACAGCCTGACGTGGACGCGCCCCGACAGTGCGTTGGCGCTGTTGCAGGATTATTTTGCCTGTAGAGACTTTTCCCGAAACGTCTCAGAAAAAACGACACAAAAACCGTTGGGAGACGTTTCCCTTACGCATGATTCGTTGGGAGACGTTTCAGGAAACGCCTCTACAAGGGAATACGACCGACATTACGCCAACCTTCTGCTGGCCGAATTGCGCTACAAGAATTACCATCCCCAGGCCAACCGCACGGAATTGCGCCATGCCGTGGCCTATTTCGACAGCCTCGTGCGGCAGACTCCCCCTTTGAAAGGGGGGCGGGGGGATTCAAGACACGCCCTTGACCAAAAAGGCAACCTCTTCTTCCTCTCCGCCCGCGCCCATTATATTAATGGTGTGGGCTACTACGAGCGCGACAGCATAGTTGAGGCCTGCCGCGAATACCTGACGGCTTTGGAAATTATGGGAAACCATTTCAAGGAGAAGGAGATAGTGGGAAACAAGGCGAAGTTCTTAGCGTTGGCCTATACCCGACTTGGAGAACTTTTTTCTGAACAAATCATGACGGAACCCGCAATCGAATGCTACAAAAACACATTCTTCATCTACAACGCGACCTCCTCCTCAACCTATGGCGCAGTTATCGCCTTGTACCGTATCGGAATACAATACGACATATTAGGTGAGAAGGACAGTGCAAATTACTATTACACGAAAGCTATTGCAACCTTGCCCGACACAGCCAATCTCCTCTATCGCGACTTGGTCTCGTCTCTATCACTTCTCGGATACCAATTAGAACATAAGACAACGTCCGCCCTGCAACGTTTGAAGCAGATGTCAGCATTGGCCGATGACACGGACGAACAGTTGACCCGACTCTCAACCATTGGATACATCTATTTCGAGGAAAAGCAATATGACTCCGCCTTGTTGTACCTCGAGCCTGTATTCGAATACAAATCCAATAATCCAATGCGAATACAAGCTGCGGAATACTTATGTGTCATTTACGACAGCTTGGAGATTACGGAAAAAGCCGACACCTACATCCGATTTCTGGCCAAAAACAAGCCTATGGTAGCCGATGCAGAAGCCAAAGTCTCACAACTCAACACCTTGTTCCAAGACTATTTAGAGCAGAAACAAGAGCAAAAAATCATGAACGAAAAGGCACAAGAACGTAAGATGACGATTAGAGGAACTGCAGCGGTTGTGGCACCCATATTGATAATCTTGGCCTTACTTACTATCTTTGCCTTGAGGAAGCAATACAGAAAAACCCTTTCGGAGCATGAAAACTCTGCCAAGCAACAGTTGGAGGCGGAAAGTATCAGGCATCGTGAAGCCCTACAGCAACAGCAAGTCGAAACCGAAAAACGTTTGGAAGAGAAAGACTTGTTGCTAACAGCACACGCGGCCAAGGCAAAAGCAATGGAGATGCAACTGGAACGCCTCAAGGCCGCAAACAAGACACCCAAGCAGCAACGAACAGAGGCAGAACAACGGCGCGATACCTTCCTCAACGAGCCGATATGCCACAGCATCATCGCCTCTGTGAACACCTTGCACATCTCCGCAAGAAGTCAGTACGGCGACTTCTACAAGATTGCCCTCGATGAAGCCACTGGCGTAGCCCTGGGTAATGCTGTTGCCAAGTATTTCCCCAACTTTGCGGCACAATTGGCTTCGATGTCGCCCAAACTGAATTGGAAGGAAATGCAGACCTGCTATCTCTATCTGCTACATTTGGAAGATGCACAGATTGCCATATTGCTGCAATGCCACCACTCCACAATCTACCGAAGGAAAGAACGCTTGCAGAAAGCCTTCGGCACCAGCATGTACTTCCCCGATTTCATCCGAAAAACGGCCTTTAGCCTAGGTTGAAAACTATATGTTTTCAGCCTTGTTAGCATGCATTTCACAATCAATCGAGTATATAAATAATTGATTGTTAGTATAGTTGTATCAATAAAAAAATGCAAACAAAATGCAAACGCAATTATGCATTGGCGGTAAGAGGTAAGCGTTATCTTTGCAGCGTTAATTCAAATTCACAACGAGCTATGACAAAAACACTCAAAACAATTCTTACGCTCTGCCTGATGCTCCCTATGGCAACTTGGGCTTACGCCAACGACGTGACAAGAACAGAAAAAGACGGCGCTCCTATTATAATCATTAAAGGGGCAAGCCACATAAGCGATGAGCGCGGGAGTACCATTCATGCCTCCATCAATGGCCACACGCTTATGGTGACTTTCAGCGAGAACCTCGGCCAAGTGCAGGTGGAAATAGCCACTGCCGCTGGTGCCACCGTGCAATGCGTTGGCATACAAACGCCCAACGGCCTGCAATGCCACATCCCCAATGCTGGGGATTACATCGTCACCTTCACTCTGCCCAACGGGGATGAGTACTATGGCGAGTTTACGGTAACGGATTGAACTTTAACCCTATGAACGCTCTTTTCCTCATATCAGCCTTGCTGTTGGCCCTCGCCGCGCTGCTCATCGGCAGTGCAGGGTGTGGTGCCTTATGGGGGAACGCCATGCCGAACAGTACGATCATGCTGCCAACAAACCATGCCTTTTCGGGCGGCGGCTCGGGCAGAAGGCTGCCGCCCACCACCTTACAAACATTGGGGAAGAACCGCTTCACCTGTTGCCGCCCTCGCCGTCGTTCCTGTGCGCCGTCGGCGGGGCAAGGCCAAAGGCAGGCAGCGGGACATTGCCCCGCAAGGCACGACGATGGTTAGGTGGCTCGTTGTGCCGCATGGGAAAGTCCACCATAAACTATAAAACAACATTTTAAAAATTGAACAACAATGAAAACCAACAACAGATTCATCGTGGCCATCGTTTTGGTG
>JAFSJF010000081.1 GCA_017439405.1 Bacteroidales bacterium | reverse complement strand
TGGTTAGGTGGCTCGTTGTGCCGCATGGGAAAGTCCACCATAAACTATAAAACAACATTTTAAAAATTGAACAACAATGAAAACCAACAACAGATTCATCGTGGCCATCGTTTTGGTGGTCGTGGCGACATTGGTCGCCGTGGTTTCCTGCAAGAAGGAAACGCAAGCCAACCTGTCGGGCAACAGCCCCCAACCTTCAAAGACCTTCACTCCGCCACAAGTGGACAACATGAACGCCTACCTCAAGGAGTTCAAGCAGAGTTAGTTGATGATACCATCATCAGCTTCCCACGTCACAAACATCCGACCCACATGCACTTACTCACGGTGCAATACGGCAGACTCATCCGTGCTGAACCGGAACCAAGTCCACAGGATTGATTTTTCAGATTAAACCAGCATTTTTTACGAAATTCGAATATTTTTTTGCTGGAATCGGAATAATTAGTATCTTTGTCACAACATAAAAACATAAAAACCTAAAAACTTAAAAACATGAAAAAAGCACTGTTATTTGTCATTCTGGCCCTCGCTGCGGCATCCCTCCGTGCCCAAAACGACGGCCTCAGGAGCGAGATGTACGAACTCATGCCACACAACATGGGCGAGTACCGGTTCACCATCGAGAACTTCATGCGACAACACGACGGCGACTTCCTCTTCAACGCCTATGTGTCCGTCGAAGGCCCTGACCCATATTCGGAAATAGGGGTGGGCAACATCCTCTACAAGGTGTCTCCCACGACCCTTTCCGTCACCGACTCGTTGTTTGTGGAAGACCCCGAGTCTCCCTATTACCTCTTTGCCCCCAACCCGAGCGGCGAGGGCAACATCAGGGTCGGCTTAGAATATGTAGAGGAATGCGACAGCTCCTTCCTGCGCATCTGCCATTTCACCGACGACAACCTCCTCATCGACCACGATGAGGACATCGTGACCCCCGTATGCGAAGGCGAGGCCTTCTGCAACTTCGACAGCCACATGGTGGACTGCAGGGGCAACCTGATCATGAAATACAGCAAGGTCAGGACGGACGGAGGCTACGACGAATACATCGCCCGCTTCGGACCAGACGGCACGCTGAAGCACCAAGCCTTGCTTTTCGAGAACCAGAACATCGTCGTCCCGAAGCTGAGGGTGTTCAAGGAATCGCCGCTGCAATACTACCAATGGCAAGGCTACGCCGACGGAAACCTTATCATTTGGACGATTGATTCACTCTTCCATAAGAACCCTGTGGGCATCCAAAAGACATTGAGCGAGGTGGGGCTTTGCGATACCATACCCGAGTATATGGAGCGCGAATACCTCAATTTTGGCACTGATACCGAAGTGATTCCCATCGGCGGGAACAAAGTGCTGGTGGCCGCCCGATACATCCACGACTCGGTCATTCTTAATGCCCCCTTGACAGCTGAATATGGGGTGGCCGTGGTAAAATACGACCTCCGCACCATGCAAGTGAAGGGCTACACCGTGTTCAACGACTATCTTGGATACGATGGCCAGGCACGATGCTTGGGCTTCAAGCAAATGCCGGACGGGGCGGTTTACCTGCTGTACAGGGAGATAGGCTACCCCGACCAGAGCGTCGTCATCGTGAAGATGGACACCGACATGAACGTCGAATGGAAGCGCTTCTGCAAAACAGGCAACATCAGCTTCCTTTGGGGCGTTCCCCTCTATTTCCCCATCTTGTGTGAAGACGGGCAAGGGGATGAGCAAGGCATTGCCTGGGCCGGGTATGGCACGAACAGCGACAACGAGCATTTTTTGCTCTACTTCCACCTCAACCATGACGACATGGTGGGCATGAACGAGGCAGGCATGGTAGTCCGCCCCTACACCTACTACCCCAATCCCGCCCAAGACCAGCTCCGCCTGCAATTCTCCCCCGACGTGACGCCAACGCGGATAGAGCTCTACGACCTGCAAGGCCGCCTCGTGCGCTCGCAGCGCAACGGCTTGGAGAGCCTTAACTTGGAGGGCCTGGCAAGCGGCACCTACACCATGCGCGTCACCTTGGAGGACGGCAAGGTGTTCGCGGACAAGGTGGTGAAGGAATAGAAATCGGTTGTGTCTGTAGAGACGGTGTGCACACCGTCTCTACAAGTTTTTTTATTTTTGCCCACAGAAAGAAACGTAAAACACAACCCATATGAGAAAGATTCTTGTTTTGCTTTCGCTTGCCGCACTCGCAAGTTGCTCGACCGACATCGACCTTTATGCCGACTACAAGCAGATACCCGTCATCTATGGCCTACTCGACGCCCGCGCCGACACCAATTTCATCAAGATCACACGCTCATTCTACACGCAAGGCGATGCCTTTCAGGTGGCCGTCAACCCCGATTCGAGCAACTATCCCGGCAAGTTAGACGTGCGCCTCATCGAATACTGCAACAGCGACTCCATCCGCGAAATCATTCTCGACACCATCACCAAGCACAACAAGGAGCAAGGCGTTTTCTACGCGCCCGACCAAAAACTGTATTACACCACAGAGCGGCTGCGCCTCAACAGCGCGAGCCAACACTACAGCTACCGCCTCAAGGTCGTCCTCCCCGACACCACCCTAAGCACGAAGGCCAAAATCGTGGGCGACAACCGTTTCGGCATCCAGAGCCTGGCCGTCAACTTCTCGAAAGCCTACATCGGAAAGCCGCCCCAAAAGTTCAGGTTCCATCCCGCCACCAACGCCAAGTTCTACGAAATCGAGATGAAATTCACATTCAAGGAACAGCGCACGCCCGACAGCGACTCGGTGCCGCGCACCATGTCGTGGAAAGTGGGCACATGGACGGAGCAGTATTTCGCCTCCAGCATGGAAGAAGACTGCTACGTCTTCAAGTACTACCCTGCGGCGTTTTACGACAAACTGACCGATTTCATCGGCGGCGACACTGCCGTCGTGGGGCTGAAACGCTTCATCAACGACTTTCCCATCGAGGTCATCATCACAGCTGGAGGCGAACATCTTTGGCGGTATGTTTACACCAACAACGGGTCAATGGGGTTTGTGCCAGGCGACGCCACCTTCACGTCTATCGACGATGCCCAAGGGGTGTTCTCATCACGCATCACCACGCGTAGTCTCGTGAGATTAGGCGGCGAGACGGTGCCCGACTTAGTGGCCACGACCAAATACGGCTTCGTGTTCATCGGAGGAACGGACAAATAAGCCGCACCCACTTTTTGCCAGCTTCGCACCTGCAAACAGGAAAAAACAGTATCTTTGCGCAAAATTACCGAAATGCCAAGAATACTCATCATCGACGACGAGGCTCCCATCCGCCGCGTACTGCGCGACATCCTCGAAAACGAAAGCTACCAAGTGGACGATGCCGCAACAGGAATGGACGCATTGCAACTTATTAAAGACCAAGACTTTGATGCCGTTTTTTGCGACATCAAGATGCCGGAGATGGACGGCATCGAGACCCTTGAGGCTATCCGAAAGGAGTCCGATGTGCCGGTCATCATGCTTTCGGGCCACGGCACCATCGAGACGGCAGTCGAGGCCATCAAGAAAGGTGCCTTCGACTTCATCCCCAAGCCGCCCGACCTCAACCGACTGCTCATCACTTTGCGCAACGCCTTGGACAAGAAGAACTTGGCCACAGAAAACAAGGTGCTGAAAAAAGCCGTCAAGCTCCAAAGCCAGATGATAGGCGATTCGGAGCCGATGCTTCAGGTAAGGGAGATGATTGCAAAGGTGGCCCCTACCAACGCGCGAGTGCTCATCACAGGCGAAAACGGGACGGGAAAGGAACTCGTAGCACGGCAACTGCACGAGTTCAGCCAGCGAAACCGAGGCCCTTTCATCGAGGTGAACTGCGCCGCCATTCCATCCGAACTAATTGAAAGCCAATTGTTTGGACACGAAAAAGGATCTTTCACTTCGGCCATCAAACAGCGCAAGGGCGACTTCGAGCTGGCCGACGGCGGCACCCTTTTCCTGGACGAAATAGGCGACATGAGCCTCTCAGCCCAAGCCAAGGTGCTGCGTGCCTTGCAGGAAAACAAGATCACGCGAGTGGGAAGCGAGAAGGAAATCCCCGTGGATGTCAGGATTTTGGCTGCCACCAACAAGAACCTGAAGGAGGAAATCGAGAAGGGCAACTTCCGCGAAGACCTCTACCACCGCCTGAGCGTCATCGTCATCCAAGTGCCACCATTGCGCGAACGCAAGGACGACATCCCGCTGCTGGTAGGCAACTTCCTGGAAACCATAGCGCAAGACATGGGCAAGCCTGTTCCCACCTTCGAGCCAGAGGCATTGGAAGAACTGAAGCAATACCAATGGACGGGCAACATCCGCGAGTTGCACAACATCGTGGAACGACTCGTGATTCTTTGTGGCGACCACATCACCAAAGAGGATGTGGTACGGTTTGGGAATCCGCTAAGGTGATTCGTTGTCGCCGTCTGCGTCTCGCAGACGAAGCCTGCCGAGGTGCTGCAACTCCCCCATGCTCCCTCATAAGGGGGAGGGGGCGCGACCTACGGTTACTAATGTCAAGCCCCTTCGGGGTTGTGGTTGCCGGAAAAAAAATCCAGTTTCCCCTTGCGAGATATCGAAAATAGCTGTAATTTTGCATCTCGTTCTTTGAGGATGACAAGCCTACCGTCAACATTTGTAGGGCTGCCACGGTGTGACAGTCCTACAACTACAAACTACAAACTATCAACTAACAAAGGGGATGTATGGTTTTGACAGCAAGACGAATTGTCATGTAAGCATGCCGAGCCTCGCAGTGACGCTCGTTAATCTTGACTGCAAAAAAGTAATTGGCGAAAACAACTACGCTCTCGCTGCCTGATTGAAGTACAGTAGATCACTGGCTTAATCCGCACACAAGGTGAGTGGACGAGACATCTCGCAGGTGGAGATTCCTGATTCCGGCCTGAGCACGAGGTGCTAAGCAATTTCGGGATAGCCCAGTCGACGCTCCGACGGCAGGGCGAAACTAAGGAGATAAGGTCGCGCCGAGGGCGTTCGCTCCCTTGCGCGGCTCGAAAACCAACAGCGGAATAAGCATGTAGAAACCATGGGGGTTCCTTGTTTGGACGAGGGTTCGACTCCCTCCATCTCCACAACTTTTCGATAAAACCTGCTGAATGTCAGCGGGTTTTTCAGTTTATGAAAGGTACGCCAAAACAGTCTCCTTCCCTACCGTCAACTGATTGATTTTCACCTTGACCTCGGCATCCAAAGGCAGGAACACGTCCACCCGCGAGCCGAAACGAATCATGCCCAATTCCTCGCCAGCAACGGCTTCGTCGCCAGCCTTGAGGTCGCACACGATGCGCCGCGCAACGAAGCCCGCAATCTGTCGCACCAATATCTCGCGGCCTTTCTCGTCCTTCAAGACAATTGTATTGTGCTCATTATCAGTCGATGACTTAGGCTTGAAGGCCAGAAGAAACTTGCCCGGATGGTACTTGTAATAGGTCACCTCGCCGTTGAACGGGAAGAAATTGATGTGTACGTCGTAAATCGACATGAAAATCGAGATCTGGCGGCGCTTGTCGTGGAAATACTCGTCCTCCAGCACCAACTCATTGGCAGCCACCACACCATCAGCGGGAGACAAGACCGCATCCGCGGCCATCGTTGTCTTGCGCCAAATCGGGACGCGGAAAAAACGCACGGTCAGCACGAAAACCACGGCAAAAAAGGCATACAGAGCATAATGCCAAAGCGTTTGCTTCGGCCAAAACCAATTGAGAAGGAACACCAATGTCGCTATTATCAACAGCGTAACCAAAATGGCCTTCGTGCCTTCCTCGTGTAACCTCTTACTGATCTTCATAGCAGCAGCAAATAAACGAAAATAAACGGTACGCTGAACAAAACGGAGTCGAAACGATCCAAAATGCCGCCGTGACCGGGAATCAACCTGCCCGAATCCTTCACGCCCGCCTGACGTTTTAGCATGGATTCGCTGAGGTCACCCAAAGTGCCGAAAACCACGGCAATAGCAGCCATCCCCACCGCCGCCGAAACGGGAAGCCACGACGAATAGTGGCAGAAAACGGCCATGCCAATCACGGTGAAAACCAAACCTCCCAAGCTCCCCTCGATGGTCTTGCCGGGCGATATGCGTTCGAAGAGCTTATGCTTGCCGATGAGCCTTCCCGTCAGGTAGGCAAAGATGTCGTTCACCCACAACAGACCGAAAACCAACAAGATAAGGTGTGCGCCAGCCATCTGTCCAAACAAGTCGGAGCGATACAAGAACAGCATCAACGACGTGGGCAAACTGAGAAACGCCAACGAAGCGTAAAAGCTTGAAAACAGGGTTTTATGGTCGTATTTCGTTGAGAACAAGGCGATTAAAAACGGCAGCACGAAGAAAAGCATTTCCAACACAAGCCATCTCATCTGCAGGAAATGCAAGGCAGCCAACGCTGCCAAAACATACGCGCCCATCGAAAGCAACTCGCTCAAAACAAGATATTTAACATCCAACATACCTTGAAGCCGACACATCTCAAACGTTCCGATGCCGACCACGACCAACATCAAGGCGGCACACGCCCACGGGCCAAGCAACACGCACGAAACCACCACGGCGGCAAACACGATAGCGGAAACGGTTCTTGTCAATAATTCATTCATTTTCAATATTTTTTTTCCATCAACTGTTGGATTGAGACGCATGGCCATGCGTCTCTACGATTCCTCTCCCTTCACCGAATCATGGCTTTCGTCAGTCATCATGCGGATATAATTCACATAGCGCCAGTCGGCGATGTCGCCGTTTTCGACCGCCGCCTTCACCGCGCAACCTGGCTCGTGGGTGTGGGTGCAGTTGGCGAAACGGCACTCGCTCATCAGGTTGCGCATTTCGGGGAAACGCTGCGCAAGGGTCTCTTTTTCAAGGTCGTACAGCACAAACTCCTTGATGCCAGGCGTATCCACAATCCATCCGCCGAAGCCCAAATGGTGCATCTCGGCGAAGGTCGTAGTGTGTTTGCCTTTCTCGTGATAGCCGGAAATCGCGCCGATGCGGACGTTCAACGAGGGGTCGAGGGCGTTCACCAAGGCCGACTTGCCCACGCCAGAGTGTCCCGAAAACAGGCATATCTTGCCTTGCATCAAGGTTTTAAGCTCGTCGATTTGGAAGCCCGTCTTGGCCGAAACGCCAAACGAGGTGTAGCCCAAACTTTGGTAATATTCCATCAGCACGCACATCTCGCCGATTTGCTCGTCGGTGTAAAGGTCGCATTTGTTGAAGATTACGGCGGCGGGAATATGGTAAGCCTCGGCAGTCACCAAGAAGCGGTCGATGAAGCCCGTCGAAGTTCGCGGTTGCGCGATGGTGGCCACCACAATGGCCAAATCGACATTGGAAGCGATGATATGGGAAGCCTTGCTGAGATTGACCGATTGCCTGACAATCACGTTGTTGCGCGGCTCAATCTTCTTGATGACGCCCGTTTCCTTGCCGGGTTCCTGTTCAAACTCCACATTGTCGCCCACGGCCACGGGATTGGTGGAGCGCAAGCCGTCCAAGCGGATTTTCCCGCGCAGGCGGCATTCCCACTGGCGGCCTTCATTGTCTAAGACAATGTACCAACTTCCCGTCGATTTGATGACCTTGCCTAACATTTCTGGTAACGTTTTCCGGGCAATGCCATCAGCACGCCGTCGAATTCCAAATTCAGCAAAAGCGCAGCGATTTTGGTGGTCGGCATCTCGGTTTTCACGATGATGTCGTCCAAACTGATTACCGCATTGCTGCCAAAGCAGTCCATAATCCGTTTTTCCTCGTCGGTGAACTCGCGGAACAAAGCGGTTTGTTTTTCGCTCTTTGTTTCTGAATCCCAACGCATTACATAGCGCAAATTCAGCACATTCTCCATCAAGTGGGCGCGGTTGGTGCGGATGAGGTAGTTGCAGCCTTGGCTGTAGAGGTCCATCACGCGGCCTGGATAGGCGAACACGTCGCGGCTGTATGAATTGGCGATGTCCGCAGTGATGAGAGACCCTCCCTTTAACGCTGATTCAATGACAATTACGGCATCCGCCATGCCCGCGATGATGCGGTTGCGGCGCGGAAAGTTCTCGCGGTCGGGCTGGGTGCCGCTGATGCACTCGGTGAGCACTCCCCCGCCCTGCTCAATCATGTCGTTGGCCAATTTCCTGTTCGGCGCGGGATAAACCTGTTGCATCCCGCAGCCCATCACCCCGACGGTCGGGATACCGTTTTTCACCGAGGCTTTGTGGGCGCAGGTATCCACACCGTATGCCAAACCACTCACAACCAATACGTTGTCATCCTTCAAATCCTCGACCAACTGTTGGCAGTTCTCCTTGCCGTAGTCGGTGATGTTGCGCGTCCCGACGATGGCCACCACGCGGTTGGCGTTAAGGTTGGCCGCACCTTTATAATATAGCATCATTGGGCCGTCGTCGCACTGAAGCAGGCGGCGCGGGTAGTCCGAGTCGAGGAAGAAGATGGGCCGGATGCCATTCTTCTCGATGAATTCGATTTCCTCCTCGGCGCGTTTCAGGTAGGGCTTCGGGTTGCAGATGGCTTCGATGGAAGCCTCGCGCATGCCCGAAATCTTCTCCAGCGACTTGCGCGTCTCCTTGAAGATGGCCTCCGCGCTGCCGCAATAGTGTACGAACTTCTTGCCGCTGATATCACCGATACCGGGGAGCAATGTTACTGCAATTTGATATTTCAGTTCTTCGTTCATTTTCTAATTTGTTCCGTCGGATTTGTAATCCGACGGTTGCAAGGCGGGAATTTGAAATCCCCATCTCAGCACGAGCGGATTGCAAATCCGCTCGAACTTTTAATACAACTTTAATCTAATTTCAACACCGCCAAGAACGCCGACTGCGGCACCTCGACGTTGCCGACCTGTCGCATTCGTTTCTTTCCAGCCTTCTGTTTTTCAAGCAGTTTACGTTTTCGCGACACGTCGCCGCCATAGCACTTCGCCGTCACGTCCTTGCGCACTTGGCGCACCGTCTCGCGGGCGATGATCTTCGCCCCGATGGCCGCTTGGATGGCGATGTCGAACTGGTGGCGCGGTATCAGTTCCTTCAGTTTCTCGCACATGCGCCGACCGAAGTCGTAGGCATGGGCGCGATGAATCAAAGTCGAGAGGGCATCCACCGACTCGCCGTTGAGCATGATGTCCAACTTCACCAAGTCAGCGTCCTGATAGCCAGCGATATGGTAGTCGAACGAGGCATAGCCCTTCGAGATGGATTTCAGCTTGTCGTAGAAGTCGAAGACGATTTCGGAGAGCGGCATCTGGAAGGTCAGTTCCACGCGGTCGGTGGAGAGATACACTTGGTTTTTCAGCACGCCGCGCCGGTCGATGCAGAGCGTCATAATCGGGCCGGTGAACTCGTTCTTCGAGATGATTTGCGCGAGGATGTAAGGTTCCTCGATGTGGTCGATTTTGGTCACTTCGGGCAGGCCGCTGGGGTTGTGTACCTCAATCATCTCGCCGTCGGTCTTATAGCACTTGAACGACACGTTGGGCACCGTCGTAATGACATCCATGTCGAACTCGCGGTCGAGGCGTTCCTGCACGATTTCCATGTGGAGCAAACCCAAGAAACCGCAACGGAATCCGAAACCCAATGCCGCCGAACTCTCTGGTTCCCAGACCAATGAGGCATCGTTGAGTTGCAGTTTCTCCAACGAAGCCCTCAGTTCCTCGTAGTCATCGGCATCCACGGGATAGATACCTGCAAACAGCATGGGTTTCACGTTCTCGAAGCCCGCCACCGGCTCGGCGCAAGGCCTTTCGACGTGGGTGATGGTGTCGCCCACCTTGACCTCCTTCGACGACTTGATGCCGGAGATGATGTAGCCCACATCGCCAGCAGAAAGCTCGTTCTTAGGCACTTGCTTCAGTTGCAGCACCCCGATTTCGTCGGCATGATACTCCTTGCCCGTGTTGTAGAACTTCACGAGGTCGTTGGTACGCAAGGTGCCGTTCATCACGCGGAAATACGCGATGATGCCTCGGAACGAGTTGAACACCGAGTCGAAAATGAGGGCCTGGAGCGGTGCTTCGGGGTCGCCTTTCGGGCAGGGAATGCGCTCGACGATGGCATCCAACACGGCCGGAACGCCCTCACCCGTCCTCGCACTGACGCGCAAAATCTCGCTCGGGTCGCAGCCCAAGAGGTCCACCATCTGGTCCTCAACGATATCGACCATGGCGCTGTCCATGTCGATCTTGTTCATCACGGGGATGATTTCGAGGTCGTGCTCAAGGGCGGAGTAAAGGTTGGCAATCGTCTGTGCCTGAATACCTTGCGTTGCATCCACCACGAGCAAAGCCCCTTCGCAGGCCGCGATGCTGCGCGACACTTCGTAGGAGAAGTCGACATGGCCAGGGGTGTCGATGAGGTTCAAGGTATATTCCTCACCTTTAGAATTATACTTCATTTGGATGGCGTGGCTCTTGATGGTGATGCCACGCTCGCGCTCAAGGTCCATGTCGTCGAGTACCTGATTGACCAACTCCTTGGAATTGAGCGTGTTGGTCAATTCCAAAAGGCGGTCGGCCAAGGTCGATTTGCCGTGGTCGATGTGCGCTATGATGCAGAAATTCCGGATGTTTTTCATTTAACTTCGTTGAATCTTCCTATTAGGCACAGCCTAATCTCGATTTTGGGTGCAAAAATAGGAAAATTTTAGCTTTACTTCGCCCAATTCAAAGAATTATGCATAACTATGCCCGATAATCGACAATAGTCAATCCATGATTGACGAGAGAAGAGAACGCTACGTTAACCCTTACGCCGACTTCGAGCCATAATCTCTTACCCCAGAAAAGATTAAGAACCCGCCCGTAGCCTTCGTGGTAGGCAACAGGGATGGGTTGAGCAAGGTGAAGGTGGTTTAAAAAAATAGTAATGACTATTACGGTAACAGTAATTACTATTTTGAAAATTACATATTAATTATCTTGTTTTCAAATGATTACATATCATCAATGGACAAAGAGCCAAGATGCATCTTCATCTTTGCCAACTCGGGCGTTTGCGCGACCATCGTCTTTACCTTCTCATTCAATGCCTTCGCGTCATAGCGCTCGCCTTGCTTCTTCAGTTCATAAACCCGAGCCTCCTTTTTGATTGGGTCAGCCACGATGAGGTCTATCTCGTTCTCGCCTTTGCGGTCCCACCACTTGCCGATGATGTACTTGCCTTCCTCCTCGAATTTCCGTGCAAAATAACGCTCCATCATAAAGCCTGAAACCGTGCTATAGTCGCGCAAGATAATGGTTTCCAGGGACTTCAAAGCACGATTTTCGACAAGTGCCTGATACTTGTAGAAGAAGCGGAACCAGAAAATCAAGAAGCAGTCGTCGAGCTGGTAGCGCATCTTCTTTCCGTTGGGTTTCGAGAAGATGGGCAACGACTTGGTAATGAGGCGATAATAGTTCTCCAACCGCGCCAAATAACTCCCGATGTTGCCGATGCCCAACTCGCCTTCAATCTCGGCACGGGTTTTCAGTCCGCCCGCGATGCAGGTCAAGATGGAGAAATAAGTGACATAGTCGGTGCCGAACTCCTCAATGAGGATGTTTTTGCCCTCATTGATGAAGGGTGAATTTTCCTCCGTCAAGGCGGTAAGCATTTGGTCTTTAGTGACATAACCTTTATCGAGCAAAAGCGCAACATACCAAGGCACGCCGCCCGTAATGCTGAACAAGGCCAACAAGTCCTCGGGTGTGTAATTGGGGTTGTAGTCGGCCAATATTTCCTTCAAAACGTTGGTTGAGAAGGGCTTAAGCAATAGCCGTTCTGTGGCGCGACCGAAAAGCGGCTCTTCGTAGTCCTCGAAAATACGCTTCATCAACGTGAACACCGATCCGCTGATGATGAGGTTCAAATGGCTCGTGCGCTTGTGCAAGTCCCAATCGCGCTGCATGTCGCTGAACACGGAAGGATTGATTTTCAGGAAGTTCTGGAACTCGTCGATAACCAAGGTGAAAGACTGTCTTTCAGCCAGTTGCAGCACATACCTGAAAACCTCCGAAAACGAGGAAAGTTGCCCGATGATAGGAACGCCCAATTTAAAACTGATTTCTTCCAAATAATCGTGGCAAAGCAGTTGTTCCGTCTTCTTTCCGACGAAAAAATAGAGCACTTTTTCGTCGCCGCATTGCAACGAAAGTTCGTTCTTGCCGATGCGCCTACGACCCATCAGCACGGTCATCTGCGCTTCTTTCTTACTCTGTTGCAGCACTTTATAGAGTTGCGCCTTTTCATTTTCACGATTGTAGAACTTCATACCGCGTCAGTTTTTTGAGTTGTTTCAACAAATAGTAATCATCATTACGGTAATAATCATTACCATTTTGCAAAAGTACGCATAATTTTCGGAACTGCAAGCGTTTGCATAAATTTTTCTTCGATTTTTACATAAAAATAGTAATTGCCATTACGGTAATGGCTATTATTATTTTTGTTTAGTGGCTTACTCTCCTCAATAATTCAGCACCTCAATATCATCGCCAAAAAAAACTTCAAGTTCACTCAATTGCATCCTCCAAACACTGTCGCATTACTGAAACGGCATAATGGAGGAATTTAACGTCACCATTCAAATTGCAGGTCAGAGCAGCCTTTTTCATGCCTTCAATACCGATGGTAATCAGTTCTTCCAGCGTCAGTCCGCGATTCTGATACTGTGCAGCCAAGGCGACCACAAACCTCATGTCCGATTGGCACAGTTGTTCCATTTCGTCGCATTCAAAGCCTTTTTCACGAATGGCTTTGAGTAGTTCCAATTCCTGGTCTGCGCTCAATAGAGGCGCGCGGCCAAGCTCTTGCAGGAATTTGTCTAAGTTTTCGATTTTCATAGTTTTTCCAGTTTTATCGTTGTTTTTGAAAAGTTGATTATTGATGCGTTCCAAAGGGCGTTGTTTTAATTATCTATAGAAAGGTTTATACAATATTTAAACCTCAGACGAAACAAAAACTCAGGCAGCAAGAGCCAAAGGTTCCTGCTGCTGAATTTTGGTGAGGTGGTTGGTCTTGATGAAGTCTTTGATGAACTTTTCCAGTTCTTTGGGGTTGAGTCCAAAGAGTGTGATGATGTAGAGACCATTTTCTTCTATGATGGTGTTGTGGATTTTGTTTTTCTTGACGAAACGACGGATTTGGGTGAATTGCTTCTCTGAGGATGTTTTGATGGTTGTGTTCATAAGGATGTTGTTTTAAGGGGTTAGGCCTTAAAATAGTTCTTTTTTGCCCAAAATTTAAAGATTGGGGCAAAAATATTTTTCAAAACCACTTATTTCGCCACTTCTTTCAGTTTCTCCCAAACCTTCACCATAGCCCAAGTGTCAAGCTCGCATTAACGAAGCAGGGCTTCACGGGCGGCCCGGGCTTCATCGGGTTGCATGTGCTGGATTTTTGGGAAGATGGTCATCGCGTCGCCGCCGTTTTGGACACCACCGGTAAGGTTGTGGTAGTCGAGGCTTGGGTCATCGGGAAAGAGCGCGGGCAGCACACTTTTGATGCTGAACGAGCCACCCATGGCGGGAACATAATAGTAGCCGCTCTGGAATGGTGTGAGCAGGTCTTGAATATGCTCTTGTATGTTCATCAAGTGAACGGCGAGGTCGGGAAACAGCGCAGCCAGTTCCTTAATGCGACCGCATTCGAAGCCTTTGTTGTAGGCCAAAGTGCAGACGTTCATCGGAATGTCCTTGCAAAGCTGCTCGGCCACGGCGCGACGCGGGTCGGTGCCATCGCTGGGCGCCAAAAACTCCTTGTGCTCGTATGGCGCAGTGGCACTCTCCTTGATGTGGAGCGAGTACTGGAAGGTAATCTGTTGGTACGGCTTCTGTCCGTCAAATTGGGGAATGGCCTGCTGCAAGGTCTCAAAATCAAGGAAATAGAGCGGATAGCTTAGATTGGAAAGGAAATCACGGATGCCAACAACATTGATGTGTTCCTTTTGTTTCAGCGTACACTCCACTTGCATCTGCTGCTTGTCGCTCAGCTTCTCCGAGCGCAAGGCATCAAAAGTAATGCGTCCGGCATGATAGTGCTCCAGCTTTTTTGAGAAGTTCATGTGATACAGGTCGAAGACTGTAGGCTCATCCTGAGACACACCATGCTGACGTTTGCAGTAGTCAAAAAAAGCGCAGGTGTATGGTTTCATGCAATGTTCGGAAAGGTCGTAGTCAGGCTCGTCTTTCATGTCCAAGATCTTCAAGGCTTGGCTGCTTTGTGCAGGCACTTTCAGGTATTCGTTTTTGACCAAGTCGTGCATGTCGATGATGACAAACAGGCTCTTGATATCCAGCTCGCCATGCCTTACATAGTTGCTGTTGAGACACACCAAATAAGTGTTGACGACCTTGACACCACATTGTGTAAGCACCCACTTTTGATAGGCAATGTCGGGCGCATATTTCTCCAACTTCGTTTCCTCTCCATCACACTCTGGGAAACTGCTGCTCTTCACCTCGTAAATGTCCCATCCGTCGCCGTTGCGGCGCAGGATGTCGACGGCGCAGTAGTGACCTTCGAGGGCAAAGGAGGCTTCGCAGATGTTGTCCACACCTTGTCCCATGTACTGTTGCGTCAATTCGCACATCTTGTTCAAGTCGAGACTCCCGTTGGCATTATGGGTGGTCACTTCTTGGTAGGGACCGAAGAGTCCCATGGCGAGGTCGCCGACCTCGTTTCCTTGCTCGAAGCGGGCTTGCAGGGCTGAGTCGTCTTTGGCTTCTTCGGGTTTATACACTTTCAGCCAGAGGTTCTTGGGGCATTGGCAGAAGGCGGTGTAGCGGGATTTGGAGAGGGATATTGGCATGGTTGTTTGGGTTTAATGTGAAAATGGATAATTCAAAAAGAGCGGAAAATTAAGTCACATTGTTTTAAACTAATTTTTGATATTACTATTTGTTTTTATTAATAAAGGCTCTAGTACAATACCCGACCGATTTTTACGTTAGAGTGATGTATAAACACAAAAGGACATGGAAAAGCAAAGACACACGGCGAAGAGCATAATGGAACTGGTGAACCGGTTGTCGTCAGAGGAGCGTTCCAGACTCTGCACGATGCTGGCTGGAGCCAGGGAAGGCACGGAGGACATGGACACTTTTTTGACGGAGCGACGTTTTGCGGGCGGACGTGTCTGCCCGTTATGCGGCGGGACGCATGTTCAGCGCAACGGGAAGCGGAAGAACGGGACGCAGAAGTTCATCTGCAGGGACTGCGGCAAGACATTCTCGATCACGAAGAACACGATATTCGAGGGCACGCGGAAGGGCCTTGCTGTGTGGAAGGAGTTCATGGCGTGCATGTCGGAGGGCCTGTCGTTGGACAAGACGGCGGAGCGTTGCGGCATCACCCACGCGACGGCTTTCGTCTGGCGGCACAAGGTGCTGGACGCGATAGGCGAGTCGCTGAAGGGCACGGAGCT
>JAFSJF010000080.1 GCA_017439405.1 Bacteroidales bacterium | reverse complement strand
TTTTTATGTGATATGACTTTATGTTATTTGCAATGGCAACGGCTTTTGTGCTGTTTTTATTGTTTTGAAAATTGGTTTTGTTTACAAATGCATACAAAAAACGCAGTCCAAGCCTTTGCCTTCATAATGTCCTGATGTCCAGGCCGCCTTGCTCGTATGATTGAATCATTCAAAAGGTGACGTCTTTTTTCTATTCTCTCGTCACAAACTGCGATAAAGCATAAAGTGGATAAACCTCCACATGCCTTACAGCACCTTCCGCTTCGGCATCGATATAGTCAAACTTTCCGAAGTTCTCTAATGAGCATCGGACGGCTTGTTCCAGTTTCTTTTCTCGCATGAAGTCCCAAAGGCTTTTCATGCCCCCTTGTACACCAGCTTTCACTTCAAAAGGCAAAACCTTCATGTCCCGCGAAAGAAGGTAATCAATCTCTGCGGTTGCGTTCTTGGCTTGCCTGACCCAATAATACAAATCGTGGTGCAGGTTTGGGGTGAGGTAGTGCAGCAGTTCAAGTCCTGCCAGCATCTCTGCCATAGGCCCTTTGTTCACTAAGTCGGCAGCCGTAGCAGTAAGGATTTGCGCAGTGATGGCACTCGTATCACCCATCGTCATGTTGAGCAGTCTCAGCATCAGCCCTGTGTCGAGCAATAATATCTTACGGATGCTTTCATTTGATTCGTCGCCTAAGGGCAAACCGTTGCCACTGGAGTGCGTAACGGGTACCAAAACACCCGCCTTGATAAGCAGGTCAAGGGCTTTTTTCACTTCCGCTGTCTTGTATTCTCCCGGCACTCGGGAATAGACAAATTTCCTCGTGGCTTGGGTCGCAGCGCTTTTCATCGTGGCAATCAGCAGTTGCGGGTCCACTTTTTTCTTGTACTTTGGGAAGTCGGCTTCGTAACCGGTGATAATGTCATCCTGCACTTCTTGGCACTGCAAAAAGTCATGGGTCTGCACCCATTTGACCACAGACTCAGGCATGCCACCCACCAGCATGAATGTGCGCATCAACCCAATCAATTTCTCATGGAGAGGTGTTGGCAAAGGTGCATCGATATTGGCCTGACCGCGTGCGTCCAATAACAGTTGTTCGCCGTTGGCCCGCAGAAACTCGTCAAAAGTCATCGGGAACATATACATGGAGTGGATGCGTCCAACACCAAAGGTCGGGATTTCGTCGAGCACAAACTCAAGCAACGACCCTGCGGCAATGACATGTAGGTTAGGCATGTCCTCCTTGAAATAACGCAACGCCATAATGGCCTCTTGGCTTTCCTGTATTTCATCGATAAACAACAAGGTTTCATTGGGCACAATGGGTGTGCCGCACATGGCTGCCATCTGAGGCACTATACGCGTTACATCCAAATCCTTCTTAAACAGGTCGATATAATTGGATTGCTTCTCAAGGTTGATTTCCACATAATACTTGAAACTCTCGCCTAAATGTCTGACGGCTGTGGATTTGCCGACCTGTCGTGCTCCACGCAGCAAGATGGGCTTGTGAATGGGACGAGTTGCCCATTCGCTCAAGTAACGGTCTATGATTCTTTCGTAATACATACAACTTCTTGATTTACGGCTGCAAAGATATAAAAAATGAAATTATCCAAGGTAATAATTTGCCAAAAATCAAAAAAATCCAAGGTAATAATTCGGCAAAAATCGAAAAAATCCAAGGTAATATTTTCTTTCTATCCGATGAAATGCGTTAAAAAACCGCCATTGTTGCGGCTTTTTTCATTCGCAATTTTCAACAAACCAAGAAAACACCTTCAAACTATCCAATGGGTTTATACTTTCGCTTTTTTTGTTGTTAATGCCATTTTTTCTATTTTTGCCCCTTTATTCAACAACAAAAACTAACTACTACTATGACACGCTATATTTTTGTGACGGGAGGCGTGGTGTCCTCTCTTGGTAAAGGCATTATCTTGGCCAGCATCGGCAAACCGATTTTGGCCTATGTCTTGACAGGGGCTCGTGAAAAGGCGAAAGACCCTGTCTTACAGACCCCTGAGAACAGCTTCAAGCAGCTGCATTTCATTGACGACCTCTCTTCCAAGCGTATGGTAGGCATGTTCTCCAACGAGGTCGGGCTTTCGTTATTGGCAGTCTCAGAATTACTAACAATTAAACATAAGATTCAAAAAAATGGAACTTTTAAGGGACAGATTTGATGTGTTGCTTGAAAAGGCACAAGGTGGAGACAAGGGTTGATTCGTTGGGAGCAGTCATCCGAAGAACAAACGGAACAAATTGTTGTAGCTGAAGCTGAACCTACAATCGTTCCAAGTCCTGGATTTGTGGTCTCTGAATCAGATTGGGAGGCGCTTCGAAATGAAGTCAAACAACTGCGCAAAGAAGTGGAGCAACTGAAAGAGATCAAACCTAAGGCAACACCCGCACCGCAGCAGACCGCAACACAAAGCGAATCGACATCTTCGCAACCGCCCAAGCCTAAGACAACACAGGTGTCGCAACAAACCGCAACACAATATGAATCAGCACCTTCTCAGCAGTCCAAGCCATCCGCCGCAAATACCCCTGCGGCATTTGACCCCACTGCTCTTACACTAGCAAATTACAACCATGACTGGGTGCAATCGGAAGCGACAGTAGCCCTGCAAAACCATACCGACCGTACAATCACTCAAGTCACGAGACGTATGATTTACTATGACATGAGTGGAAACATGCTGGATTATCAAGACTTCACAAAGTCAGTCACGATTGAGCCTGGAATGGTGAAAAGTTTCTCATTAGAAGGTTATGGCCATAGTGATGATTACGCATACTATACGAGTAAGACTTCGGCTTCCAAACCCGATCGTAAATACAAGGTTAAGTTTGAATTGAAATCCTATAAAACGAACTGAAAAACGGCTGAAAAAATGAAGGAAGACGAAGGCTATTTCTACAACAAGAACTCGTTTCTTGACATCTTCAAGGACATGACACGACCGAAACGAGAAGAGGCTGAAGATGAAGATGCCCCCGAGTCGCTTGACTAAGGCTCCACTTATCCCGACCCTGTTAGGGAGTTCCCCAAAAGCGAAGCCTCTGTCACGTTGTCCCTTTCTCGGGAGGGATGCCCAATGGGCAGAAGTTTTCATACATCGCCCGGTCGGATACGGTCAACAAAACCTTCAAGAAGCATGTCATTCAACTCCCCTCCCCTATTCCTACCCTCCTATCACCTGAGGAGCCTCCACTCCCCAGGTTGCAAATCACCCAGCGAAATGCTCCCTATCGCAACACGAATCAAGCGCAATGTGGGAAACCCCACGGCGGCGGTCATGTGGCGCACTTGGCGGTTCTTGCCTTCGGTGAGCGTGAGGCGCACCCAACTCGTCGGGATGTTGGCCCGATAGCGGATGGGGGGCAGCCGCTCCCACAGGTTTTCGGGCGGAGCGACGGTTTCCGCTTGGCAGGGCTTGGTGCGGTAGCCTTTGATAGTAACACCATTTTTCAACTGATTGACAGCCTCTTGCGTGATACTGCCATCGACTTGAGCCAAATAGGTGCGCGGATGCTCGAATTTCGGGTCGAGTAGTTTCTTTATGAGTTTGCCGTCATCTGTTAGGAGCAAAGCGCCTTCACTGTCGTGGTCGAGGCGACCGGCGGCATACACGTTGGGCGGAAACCCGAATTCATTGAGCGCCCGATGTCCGGCTTCGGGAGTGAATTGGCTGAGTACGCCGTAAGGTTTGTTGAAAAGAATCTCCATAATTCAAGGGCAAATATACGATTTTCTGGTTGAACGGCGATGTTGGGTCCTTTTTTGTTTATGGAAATGCCGTTTTGCTTGATAAAATACCTTATTTTTGCCGCCAAATTGGTTTATGCGAAAGGTAGTGACGACATCGGATCTCAAAAATGCCTTGGGGTTGAAAGGCATCTTCGGCAGCTTTTTGGCGGGGATGGCCTACGGTGTGTTGCGTTTGGGCAAAATCAACCGCTTGTTTGACGGAGCCGCTGATTATCAAGGTCGTGAGTTTGCCGACCACCTCTTGTCAAACATGAACATCACGGTTGAGGTCAGCCCAGAACAACTGGAAAACATCCCCAAGGAAGGCGGCTTCATCGTGGTCAGCAACCATCCTTTCGGCGGCATCGAGGGCGTGATGCTCTTGAGCGCCATCGCCAAGGTGCGTCCCGACTTCAAGCTGATGGCCAACTTCATCTTGTCGCACATCCCCAACCTCAAGGATTGTTTCTTTTCAGTGAACCCGTTCGAGAAAAACCCCGAATGGAAGAGCAGCGTAGGTGGCGTCAAAGGAGCCATCCAACACATTGCGGCCGGCAATGGACTGGGCGTGTTTCCGGCAGGCGAAGTGTCTCGTTTTCACGGACATGACTATCCCGAAGACCTGCCTTGGAGCACTTCCATCGCACGCATCGCCAAGAATGCCAACGTGCCCGTGGTTCCCGTGTTTTGGCAAGGCCGCAACTCAAGGCTATTCTACGCGGTCGATAAAATCCATCCCATGCTCGGCACGGCTCGCCTGACCAAGGAACTCATCAACAAGCACGACACTTGCTTCAATCTCCAAATTGGCAAATCGATATTAACCTCAGAGATAGAGCTTTACGAGAACCCCAAAGACTTGGCGGCCTACATGCGCAGCCGTTCATACGCGCTCGAAGCGAACATCCCATCCAAAAAGACACAGCAAAAGGAAGCCAAACAGACTGAAATCGAGGCACCGACAGATTTGCCGTCAATGTTGGCCGAGTTGGAAGCCATTCGCAAAAAGTCTTTCCTGTATTCCGCCTCTGATTACGAGTGTTATCTTGCTGATTATAAAGATATTCCAAACCTAATGCACGAGATTGCGCGACTGCGTGAGCAAACCTTCCGCGCCATCGGCGAAGGCACGGGCAAGAGCCTCGACCAAGATGAGTTCGACACGCATTTCAAGCAAATGATCCTTTGGGACAAGGCCAACCAAAAGATTGCAGGCTGCTACCGGCTCGGCATCGGGAGCGAGATAGTGCCGAAGTACGGTGTCAAGGGATTCTATGTCTGCACTTTGGTGAATATTGACGAGTCGTTTTCCGAACAACTGGGCCACACCATCGAGTTGGGGCGCTCTTTCGTCACACTCGAATACCAAAAGGAGGTGCTGCCGTTGATGCTCTTGCTGCGTGGACTCGCGGATGTGGTGGTGCGCTATCCCGAAATCAACCATTTCATCGGCCCGGTGAGCATTAGCTCATGGTATCCCAAGTTCTACTTGAGTTTGATAGCCCGTTTTGTGTCTGAAAACCATTCCGTTGACGACCGGCTGAAGGGCAAGGTGACGCCCAAGACTCCCTTCGAGCCAGACTTCCTCAAAGTGGATGCCGACACGCTGTTACGGCACAACATGAACAGCGTTGACAAATTCGACAAGTTCCTGTTCCGCCTCAGCAACGGCGAATACCGCTTGCCCACCTTGTTCAAGAAATACCTGAAACTGAACGCCAAGTTCCTCTGTTTCAATGTCGACCCAGACTTCAACGACACCCTCGATGCGCTGCTGTTCCTCACTTTTACCGAGTTTCCGGAAGACGAAGTGATGCCGCTGTTTCGCGACAGCAGCGACGAAGAAAAGACGATTGTCAGGAAACGCTTCGGTTATATCTGAATTTCACGCAGTATTGTTTCACGCAGAATTCTCTGAATCCGCAGAACCTGCCGGGCGCAAATTTAGCGTCGCATTGCGCTTCCCATAGTTCTGCGATTTCTGCGTGCGATATTCGTTATTCTTCCGATTCCTCTTCCTCGATGGTCTGGGCGAAAAAGCTGAAGTTCACCTTGCCATAATGCCGTTGCTCCATGAAGTGAGGATGCTCTTCAAAGTGCTGATACTTATCATGTTCCAGAATAAACATTCCGCCTTCGCGCAATAGGTTGCGGTCGAAGACGAGGCTTACCAAGGTGTCGTAATGCTGGCAGTCGTAGGGCGGGTCGGCGAAGATGAGGTCGTATTGCATCGTGTGCTTGTCCAAGAATCGGAAAGCATCCGAACGCACCACAAGCAACTCCTTCATGTTGAGCTTGTTGGCGGTTTCACGGATGAACTTCACACAGCCGAAATCCAAATCGACCGACACCACCTTGGGGCAACCGCGCGACACCAATTCGTAGGATATGTTGCCCGTGCCGGCAAACAGGTCCAAGGCTTCGGTCTCCTCAAAGTCGAAATGGTTCTCGATGATGTTGAACAGGCTTTCCTTGGCCATGTCGGTGGTGGGGCGCACGGGCAAGTTGGCGGGTGCCACGATTTGTCGGCGTTGGTATCTTCCTCTGATGATTCTCATCTTAGTGCTTGATAATGAATGTGATAGTATTGATAAGGTACGTCTTCAAGTGCTTTGCTTACTTGCAGGATATGGCGGTCTTCAATGAACAAGAGATACTTGATATAGCGGCTGCAAAGCTCGATGATTTCCGAATCGGGCAGAATCAGGCCGGAGAAGCAGACGGGTGTTTCCAGGCCAGAGACGTGGCTTTGCTCAAGGGCAAAGAGCAGGAAATAGGCGAAATCGGCCTTTGTGTTGAATTGGAAGTTGTTGTAAAATAGCAACTTGCCATCATTGACGATGACCACATCGAAATCGCGGTTGCGCACATTGACGAACACCACCTTGCCTTCGGGCGCATACTCGAAGCAACTCTTGATGAACACAGTGTCGGCATGGGTGATTTTGGCCTCTTTCCATTTTCCTAAAATCCTGTCGTGCAAAGCTTTGGGGTAGGCAAAGGCGTTGACGGCCTCGATGGGTTCGATGCTTTCCGCCTGTTGCATGTAGCCATCGGGAATGTGGAACGAAAAATCAAGGTAGTGTGCGTTGTTTTCTTTGTTGGAAAACAATTCAGGGACGAGGATGCCGGTCCGACCATCGATGATGCAGGTAACGGATTGCAAATCCTTATTGCTCAGTTTTTTGGCATCCAAGGCGCGTTCCAAAAGCTGGAACAGTTCGTTGCTTTCGGTGTAGTCGGCCTGATGGCATTCCAAGCCGACGAGGGTGTTGACTTTGGTGTCGAGGAACGCATAAGAAAAACCACCCAACGAGAATTGGATGGTCATTCTGTAGTGCATTGACTTCTCGACATCAAAACCTGCGTCAAACTTGGAGATATAGGGTTTCATGGATGTCGCCATTCATGCGGAGGTTAGAGTTTCTCCCAGTTGCCGTCGGTGGAGGCTTCTTCCATCGATCCGACTTTCAGTCCTGCGTAGCGGTTGATGCTTTCCTTTTCGGCTTTGGCGTTGAGGATGCGCTGCTGGTCGAGGCCCTTCAGATAGACTTCGTAGGGCGTGCGAGCTTCGAAGACAGGCACGTCAATGCCGCTGCGTTTGATGAAGCCGGCTTCAAGCTCGAATTTCTCGGTCGGGGTGCTAAAGGGAACGATGCTCAAATCCTTGATGTTGAAGTTCTCTCTTCTGCCCCGGATGGAATCGACGACCTTCACGAAGCCCAACGTGTCGTTGATGGTGCGAGTGAAAGTGGTGTCGGTCGGGTCGGGCTTGATTTCCACAATCGGGATCTCGGCGGTTTGGCAGAAGTCAATCAGCGTGTCGAAACTCGATGTGTACTTGTTGTTGGCGTTTTTGTAGAACACCTCCGCATTGCGGATGTCGATGAGCCTCTGGACGATTTGCGACTCACGCTCGGCTTGGGCCTTGTTGAACTTGATGGGGGCTTGGATGCTCTTGATGACTTGCATTGCCAGGAACACAACAACGGCAAACAGCACGATGTTGATGATGATGTTTAGTCCTTTTTTCATTTTTGTATGGTTTTTCTATTATTAATGCATAATTCGGATTGGCCGCAAAGTTAGGGTTTTTTCTGTTACGTCTGACAAAAATTTTCGATTGAAATTAAAAATGGATTTTGTGGAAGTTTAAGTATTTGTCGTCCAAATAATTACGAATCTTATCGGCAATAACGATAAGGATTTGGAGTTCGTGTTTTTCGAGCCAGTCGGTGGCGTCGTCGTCGCGGTTGATGGCTTTTGCGAAGGCGAGGTTGACGTCAAAATGGTTCCTGACGAGCCATTCCTCGGCTTTCGGCTCCTTGTCGACGACGCTGTCGATGGCGGCCAGTTGCGGGAAGCCGTGCTCCATCAGCCAGTCCTTGGCCTTGGTGTCGCCTTGTATGGTTTGGCTCAGCGCGACCAGTTCGGGATAGCCGTTGCGCATCAGCCAGTCGGCGAACTCGTCGCCTTGCTCCGACTCAAAGGTGCAGGCGAAGGCCATGAGGATTTTTGCGGGGTAATGGGTCATGCTACATGGATTAAAGACTCACCAAAAAAAGCTGAAAGCAATGAAATGGTACGAATAGTGAAATTATGCTGACCACTAAGCCATTTGGTGACTTCACTTGGACGCTTGCCTAAGGCTCGTGCAAATTCCAATTTCGACAAGCCTCGTTCCGTCATCAAGTCGTTGATGCGGTTTGAGATGGCGAGTTCCAAGTCCACCTCTTGTTGGATGTTGGCGGGCACCGAGGCCATCATCTGTTGAAAAGAAGTGTTCATTGTTCTCATAGGTCAAAGGTGTTGTCGGTTTCGATTTTGTTTTCCGTAACAATGATGGAGCCGTTTTCTGTACCTTCTGTCAAAGTTCTGTAATGTAAGCACATAACCGCTTAATTCGTAGTCATCTTCGTATGTCTTGGTTTTCATAAGTTAGTGTATTGTTGTTTGAGACTGCAAATATATGAACAATATTTTACTTATGAGTGAAATTTTCTTTTTTTCTCAAAACTTGATCTCCACGCCGACGCTCCTGAACTTCTCCGTGGTCACCGACTTGCTATATTCGGGCAAGAGGTTGGTATAGACGCGGATGCCGTGGATGAAACCGATCAAACTGGTGTTGATGCTGAGCCCGACTTCCAATTTCCATGGGTTGAAAAGTGATGCGGCATCTTCTATGTTCCAGTCTTTGTAGTTGTCTTCGGGGCCACGGGTGCGGAACACACCTTGTATTCTGCGGCCAAAGAAAGCGTCCACGGAAAGGCTGCTTTTCCATTGCTCGCCCAAGCTGAAACGAAGCTCAACGGGGATGCCAAGGTAGTCGTTGGCCAGTTCGTTTTGTTGGATAGGTGTCTGTCCGTCAATGGTTTCCAAGCCGTTCTCTTTGAGTTTCAGTTGGTGCGCCATGAAATAATCGTTGAAGTTGTAGCGCAAACCGGTTGACAGCGTCCAGCGGTCGCTGAAGCGGAAACCCGTTGACAATCCAAAATTTATGGCGAGTATGCCGTTGTTGGTGAACGGACTGTTGAAATCGACGGGGTTTTGGTATTTCCTGAACCCTATCCCAACATCTAAGGCAACGGAAGCGTCCCAAATCTTGTAGCGTTCGGTGGTCACGGGTTGTCCGTCAACGAGTTTTGTCTTGATGACTTTTGGGTTTTGCACTTCGTAGTAGAACCAAGAGGGCTTTTTGAATTCCTTGACGACGATTTCGCCGTCCAAAAGGCTTGTGCCATATTGGAATTGGGCATTATAGGTCTCGATAAACGGTTTGCTGCGGCCTTGTATGGTGTCGATGGTCAGTTTGCTTTCGTCGCCGAGTCGGATATATGGTTCTCCGCTTGAAATCATCTGATGGACAGCCATTTCCGACCTTTTCCCGATGTAAATCTCGTATTTGGCGGCTTTTTCAGGAATCACGAGACGGTCAAACACGGCTTTTGCCTCGTTGAATAGCGCAATTTCTTGAAGTTCAAGAGGTCCTTCCAATTCAAGGATGGTTTCCTGCGGAAGCATGTCGTTTTTTAGGATGGTCAGCGTGTCGCCGTTGAGGTTGCAGACTAGGGTCTCGGCGGCGATTCCGGCAAATTGTTCGGGAACGACAACGGTGAGGCGGTAACCTTCAGTGTCGCGGTGCGAGAGCCGCACGTCCCAGCCTCTGTCGATTCTCAAACGACTGACGGGTTGGTTGATGGTTTGCTCGATGGCGACTTCTTCTTGGGCAAAGCCTAACAATGTAAGGCAAAAAAGCATGAATAATAAGGTGATGCGTTTCATTGTATTAGGTTTTAATTGTTGATATTCAGAATTTGATTTCCATTGCCAACATACCGTTCTTCATGTTCGGGTCTTGCGGTTGGCCGAAGATGGTTTTGTCTTCAAACACAGGCCGTTTGGTTCGGCTTTGGTCGGGTTGCTTTTCCAGTTTGCCGTAACCCACCAAACTTTCGCTTTTGATGACTCGGCGTCTTGGTGTTTGGTTTTCCAAAGCCAGAAGCTCGTTGGGCGTTTCATTTATAGGCGCAATGGATTCAGTCTTCTCAGTGTCAGTGGTTTCCGTTTGTGCGACTTCAACCAAAATGGGGATTTCCTCGGCTCTTGTGTGGTCCGTTTCCACCTTTTTCGTTGCCTTCGCTTTCGGTTTTGCGGTTTTGGAAAGTTGCTTCTCTGCAATTGGTTCTGGAAGCGGAATGGGTTTTTGAACAGGCGCAATTGTCTCGATTTCAGTCGCAACGCTGTCTTTTGCAACGACTTCTTCAGCCAACAAGGACTCTCCTTCGTTTTGGGTTTGGCTGTCGGTTGGTTTCACGACCAGCCAGAGCAAAAGGCAGGCTGCTGCAGCACCCATGGCCCACCATAGCGGAATGAGTTTGCGTCGCTTTTGAGGCATGACAACTGTTTTTTGCTCCTTGGCCAATTGGTCAATCAAGTCGCTGAGTTGCTGTTGGCGGCGGGCGTTCTTGCCGTGTTGCTCCAAAGCGTCGAGTGTCTGTTTGAGTTCGTTGTCGAGTTCTTCTTTCATGGCTGTCTGTTTTTATGTTGTTCGATGGCGTTTCTGAGCGATTTGTAGGCCCTTGAGAGGGTGGCGTAGAGGTGCGTGCTGCTCATCCCCGTGGCCTGTTCGATTTCGGCGTTGCTCATCCCTTGCTCATATTTCATCAGGATGGCATCGCGCTGACGTTGAGGCAGTTCGTCGACGAGTTTGCGGGCCGTTTGGTAGCGGTCTTCAAGGTCGTCGTTGTCAGGTTCGGCCAGCATGAGGCTCGCTTCGTCGATGGGCTGCAAGGGCTGGCGTTTCCTAAGCAGGTCGATGCTGCGCCGCTTGACGATGGTAAGGCTGAGCTTTTCCAAATCCTTGCTCCCTTTCAACGAGGCGCGTTGCTCCCAAAGCGCGATGACGGTTTCCTGCACGGCATCTTCGGCACTGTCGGGCTCGCCGATGATGCTTTCGGCGGTGCGTTGCAAGCGGGGCTGCATTCGCAGGATGTCACGTTTGAATTCCTCTGGGGTCATTTTCGGCCTTCGTTTGTAATCCTATCGCAGAAAAACGCGAAATCTTACAGTTTGAGGGGAAAAATGTTTTGAATTTATCCAGATTTGTTTCTTTTAACCAAACAACTCATCTCCTAACTCATAAACCGAAGCCATGGAAATAATCTAAATCTTAAAACTATTGAAATCAGAAGTTTACAAAATAATATCACTTTTTTTTTGCGAATATTCAACCAAAAATCCTACTTTTGCACTATGATACACATTGACGGAATCAAAGACGAAATGATTGCCAATAATCTGACTCCTTTCAGATTTACGCACCCCGGAGAGATTATCAAAGACGAATTGGAAGACCGTGGCATTTCACAGCGCGAGTTTGCCCAAAATGTTGGCATGTCTTATTCCGTGCTTAACGAGCTACTTAATGCCCACCGTCCTCTTACCACCAACACTGCCTTGCTCTTTGAGGCGGCTCTCGGCCTGCCCGCCGAGTTGCTGATGCGCATCCAGACCAAATACAATCTTCAGATGGCTCGAAAAGACAAGGATGTCATCCGATGGATGGCGAAGATACGGAATGCGGTGGCGGTGCTGTAATAATCAATAACACTTTACTTTATGAAAAAGATATTATTTACATTGCTTTGCGGTTTTATCATTGGTTTTGCGGTCAAGGCGCAAGAAGTGGAAGATATGATTGTCTTTCCCAATGACTTGGATAGTTGCAACATTATACGACCTGATGTGATGCCCAAGGATTTCCAATTGGATTATGCATCGCTTTTTTACTACACTCGTATTAGTCCAGTTTTTGATTATCCTGAAGAAGCAAAAAAGAACCATATTCAAGGGAATGTTCTCCTCACTTTCCGTATCACAAAAGATTGCAAATTAACTGATTATAAAATCTACAAAGGATTGGGTTATGGTTTGGATGAAAAAGTTCTCGAATATGCCCATTTGATTAGCAATCCATCCGAGGCAGCAGAATATCAAGGAGAAAAGGTGGATATATTGTATATGATGAGAGTCTCTTGTACTTATGAACCAGCCTGGCCCATCACAATAGCACAGAATTTCAGTCTTGAAAAGTTGCTTGATGAAGAGGCTGTTTTAATAGGAGAGCATACAGACCCAATCGATTTTGAATGCAAGACACCTTATGTACGTTTCAAGGTGAAGAGCCGAAACGGCAAAATCGCCAAAGTGAAATTGGAAAAAAGTTCTGGATTTAAGTCTCTTGATGATGAAGCGATTATGGCTCTTTGGAATTTGGAGTATTGGAAAGGTGGTCGCATGGAAAAGGACGCTGAATACATAGTCCCTGTTCGATTTGATGCAAATCTAGAAGAATAAAAGTTCGTAAAGAGAAGGGTGTTTTGTTATTGAGCAAGATTGAAAACTATTTTACCCAAACAACTCCGCCCCCAACTCATACACCGAAGCCACCGGCACAATCTCTATCTTAAACCGCTTGGTGTCCAATCCTTTGGCATTGTACTTTGAGACGAAAATCTTCTCGAAACCCAATTTGTCGGCCTCGGCGATGCGGGCCTCGATGCGGGTGACGGCACGAATTTCGCCCGAAAGGCCCACCTCGGCGGCAAAGGCGTAACGTGAAGGAATGGGAATGTCGGCATTTGAGGATAATATGGCGGCAATGACGGCCAAATCAATGGCGGGGTCATCGACGCGGAGGCCGCCCGCGATGTTGAGGAACACGTCTTTTATGGAAAGTTTGAAGCCTGCGCGTTTCTCCAAAACTGCCAGCAGCATGTTCATTCGGCGGATGTCGAAACCCGTGGCGGAGCGTTGCGGCGTGCCGTAGGCCGCACTGCTCACCAAGGCCTGCGTCTCGATGAGCATGGGGCGTTGGCCTTCCATGGTGGCGGCGATGGCGATGCCGCTCACCTCCTCGTCGCGTTGCGAGAGTAGGATTTCGCTGGGGTTGGTCACCTCGCGGAGGCCCGTGGCGTTCATCTCGAAGATGCCCAACTCCGAGGCCGACCCGAAGCGGTTCTTGATCGTGCGCAAGATGCGGAAACCATAGTGGCGGTCGCCCTCAAACTGAAGCACCGTGTCGACGATGTGCTCCAAAATCTTCGGTCCGGCAATGCTGCCGTCCTTGGTGATGTGGCCGATGAGGAACACCGGCACTTGGTATGCTTTGGCGATCTTGTTCATCTCAGCGGCCGTCTCGCGAATTTGCGAAAGGCTGCCCGCCGTGGCATCGACGTAAGGCGATTCGAGCGTTTGTATGGAGTCGACAATGACGATGTCAGGCTGCACGTTCTTGAAGTGTTTCAGGATTTCCTGCGTGTTGGTCTCGGTCAGGACGAGGCAGTCGGTGTTGTGGATGCCGATGCGCTCGGCCCGCATCTTGATTTGGGTCTGGCTTTCCTCGCCCGAGATGTAAAGTATCTTTCTTCCAGCTAATTGAAGTGCCGTCTGTAAGAGCAATGTCGACTTGCCAATGCCGGGTTCACCGCCCACAAGGGTCAATGAGCCGAGCACAAGGCCGCCACCTAAAACGCGATTAAGTTCCTCGTAAGGCAAAATGATGCGTTGTTCCTTGGCGTTGGTGATTTCGTTGATGGCCACGGGCAAGCCTTTGTCCATCTCCAAGCCCACAGTCTTCTTCACTGATTTCGAGTCTTTTCCCGTCACCACGGTCTCCTCGACGCAGGTGTTCCATGCGCCGCAGGCGGGGCATTTCCCGAACCATTTCGGCGATTCGTTTCCGCATTCCTTGCAGAAAAAGGCGGTTTTTTCTTTTGTTGCCATAATGATGATTTTGAGGCAAAAATAGGAAATCTTTTTGTACTTTTGCCGCGTAATTCAAAAATCAACTTAAACACTTAATTTACAATGAAAAAGCATTTGTTCTTCCTGTTTGCATTGGCACTCGGCCTGACTGCCTGCAACAACAAAACCGACCAATTCAAGGTGAACGTCAGCCTGAAAAACGGCAACGACCAAACCGTCTATCTGCAAAAGTTTGTCGATAACGCGCCTGTCACCATCGACTCGGCCGTCATTGCCAACGAAACGGCCAAGCTGGCCGCTCCGAAGGACGACCCGCAAATGCTTTACTCGCTGAAAGTCAAAGGGAAGCGCGGCTCCATGCCCTTCTTCGCCGACAACAGCGACGTAACCATCGTGGGCGACCTCAACAACGCCAAGGACGTGGAAATCATGGGCTCGGCAACGCAGACCGAATGGAACGCCTACAACGCCAAGCAAGCCGAGTTCAACGACCAAATCCGCGAACTCTATGCCGTGATGCAACAAGCTTTCCTCGACAACGACTCCATCCTACTCGACTCGCTCAACACGGTCGGCACCGCCCTGATGGAACAGCAAGACAACTACCGCGACGAATACATCAAAGCCCACGGCGGCAGCTTCCTCGCCCATTATTTATTGGACGAATCCAAGCAGGATTACGACCTCAGCGCATTGAAGGAAATGATGGCCGGCTTCACTACTGAATCCATCTATACCAAGGACATCAACGACTACATCGCCAAGCAAGAGCGCCTCGAAGTGGGCCAGCCTTTCATCGATTTCACGCTACAGACCAAGGCGGGCGAGAGCGTCAAGCTCGCCGAGGTGATTGCTCAAAACAAGCTCACGTTGGTCGACTTCTGGGCTTCGTGGTGCGGTCCGTGCCGCAAGGAGAATCCCGTCGTGAAGGCCGCCTACGAGCAGTTCCACGAACTCGGCTTCGAGGTCGTCGGCGTCAGCGTCGACCAAGACGAAGCCGCTTGGCTGCAGGCCGTCGAGGAAGACCAACTGCCTTGGACGCAAGTGCGCGACAGCGAAAACAAGGTCAGCGAAGCCTACCTTATTTACTATATCCCGTCCAACTTCCTCTTCGACCAAAACGGCACGATGGTGGCCAAAGGGCTGCGCGGCGAGGACCTGGCGGCAAAACTCTCTGAAATCCTTCATTGACCATGACTAATGACCATGACTATGACCACTGGCCAATAGGAAATAGGCTTAATGGCTTCGCTAATGCTTGCAAAAAGCCCGAAGCAAAGCCATCAAGCCTAAAACCCCGTAAAAGTGGTCATAGTCACCGGTCATAGTAAAAAACAACCGAACAATGAAAACGAAAATAATACTACTATCTCTCCTCTTCGCCGGACTATTCTCCTGCACACAAAAACCTAAAACAGAAACATTTAACATCAACATCGACCTCGCCAACGCCGATGGCAAGACCGTCTATCTCCAAAAAGACGGCCAAGTGCTGGATTCGGCAGTCCTCGAAAACTGGAAAGCCGAACTGTCAGCACCCGTTTGCGCCGACAACGAAATGTATGGCCTCATGCTGAAAGGCTGG